>JANMXB010000135.1:0-4467 GCA_031380765.1 Pseudomonadota bacterium
TCATGAAATCAAAAGTCGACAGCACGTTGTAGAACTCAATGGCGCGCGCTTCCCGGTTGGCCTCGTTCAGCGCGAGACCCATGGCAACCCGCATGAAGAACGCCTGCGGAAGTTCGATGCGCTGCTCGTCGATGTGCAGGAAATACCGGTCGTAGAGCGTCTGCAGGCCCAGATATCCGAACTGGAGGTCGCGCTCCGATTTGAGCGCCTGCCCGATACGGGCAAGGTCGAATTCCGCCAGCCGCGGATCGAGAAGCTCCGCCGCGATGCCACGCTGGATGAACTGGGGGAAATACGTGGCGTAGCGCTTTTCCATCGACGCGTGACTGGCATCCTCGCCCAGCACCTCGCAACGGATCGTATTGAGCAACAGCCTTGCGGTAACGAAGCTGTAGGCAGGATCCTTCTCGAGCAATGCCCGGGCCGCCAGGATCGCGGATTTTCTGACCTCATCCATGGGCACGCCGTCGTAAAGGTCGCGCAGCGTCGCCTCCAGGATGGCGTCGGCCGAAGCCACCCCCTCCAGACCGACGCAGGCCGACTGGACAAGCCGCCTCAGGCCGGCCACATCGAGTGGCTTCCTGACCCCGTCCTCGATTACGTTGATGACGGTGGCGGCCGGCTTCTGCTGGGCAACCCTCTCCTGCGCGCGCGCCCGTGAGCGCTCTTCGCGGTAAAGCACGTATGAGCGGGCGACGTCGTGCTCGCCCGAGCGCATCAGCGCGAGCTCGACCTGGTCCTGGATATCTTCTATATGGAAGGTGCCGCCCGCCGGCTGGCGCCGGATCAGCGCGCCGACCACAGTCTCGGTAAGGGCGGCGACGAGCTCCCGCACGCGCGCCGATGCCGCGCCCTGGCTGCCGTTGACGGCGAGGAAGGCCTTGGTCATCGCAACCGCGACCTTGGAAGGCTCGAAACCGACCACCGACCCGTTGCGCCGGATGATCTTGAAATCGGCGTAGATGTTCTGCGCCGGACGGATTTCTTCGGTAAGGCTCACGCTCTGCGCGGGATTCGGGGCTGCACCTTCTTGCGCAATCTGCATGTGCTTGTCTCCAGTCTTCTTGTCTGTATTGCGCAACCGGCGCTCGCTCGCGCTCCATCCCTGGTCGCCAGGGCCGGCTCCCCCGAGAGCGCCGCCCCTGCCCGGTCCGCTTTCTTACCGTCCTTATTTTTCTTACGAAAACCACAAGATCTAGTACTTAACCACCAATTCCAAACTAATTCTAGTGCGCGCATTTTTACATTGCAAGATCTTTTTTTGCAAGCAACGCGTGACGAAGCATGCGTGACGGATATCACGCAGCGCAACAGCACAGCGAGAAATCAGGCGCGGGCGAGAAGGCCGAGGCAGTGCGCCCAGTCGAAGAACGGGCCCGGATCGGTCTTGCGTCCCGGCGCGATATCGCTGTGGGCGGCGATGCCGGACAACGGCAACCGGGTCCGCAGCGCGCGCACGAGGTCCGCGAGGCGCGCGTACTGCACAGCCTCGAAGCGCGAGTCGTCGGCACCTTCGAGCTCGACCCCGACGGAATAATCGTTGCATCGCGCCCGACCGCGCCAGCTCGAATTGCCCGCATGCCATGCGCGCCGGCCGACCGGAACGAACTGAACGATCACGCCGTCGCGGCGCAGGAAAAAATGCGCCGAAACGCGCAGGCCCTTCAGCGCGGCAAAATACGGATGCGCGTTGACGTCCAGCCGGTTCGAAAATAGATTCTCGACCGAGTCGCCGCCGAACTCACCCGGCGGCAGACTGATCGAGTGCACAACCAGGAGCGTGATTGCCTCGCCCGCAACCCGGTCGTCGCAATTGGGCGAAGGCACCTGGCGGATACCGGTGACGATTCCGTCGCGTCCGAGGTCCATTCCTTACATTTCTTACTGTTCGGGCTCGCGGATCTCCAGACGCTGCATGCGGTAGCGCAGCGCCCGGAAAGTGACGCCCAGCAGCTTGGCGGCGGCGGTCCGGTTGAATCCCGTCCGCGTGAGCGCCCGGGTGATGGCCTCGCGTTCCACGCGGTCGAGGTAGTCCGGCAGCGGCAGGCTGGGCAGGCCGGCGGCCTCGCGCAGGCTGCCGTCAGCCTCCGGCTCCCCGGCGGGCAACGGGTCGATCCGCAAGTCCTCCGCGCCGATTTCCGCCGCGCCCGAAAGCGCGGTGGCCCGCTCGAGGATGTTCTCGAGCTCGCGGATATTGCCGGGAAAATCGTAACGCACAAGCGCGTCGAGCGCGGCCCCGGACAGCCTGGCGGGTTCGCCGCCCTGCGCGGCGAGCCGCGCAAGGATCGCCGCGGAAATCTGCCCGACGTCTTCGCGGCATTCGCGCAGAGGCGGCATTTTGAGTTCGATGACATTCAGCCGGTAGAACAGGTCCTGGCGAAATCGCCCGGCTTCAACCAGGCCGGCAAGGTTCTGATGCGTAGCGGAGATGATCCGCACGTCTACCGCTTCTTCCTGCGTCGCTCCGAGCTTGCGCACTCTCTTTTCCTGGATCGCGCGCAGCAGTTTCACCTGCATCGCAAGGGGCAGGTCGCCGACCTCGTCGAGGAACAACGTGCCCCCCTGGGCGGCCTGGAAAAAACCGTCGCGCTCCTGGTCGGCGCCCGTAAAGGCGCCTTTGCGATAGCCGAAAAATTCGCTCTCCATCAGGGTTTCGGGAATCGCGCCGCAATTGACCGGCACGAAGGGCCGGTCGCGGCGCGCCCCGTTGCAGTGGATGAGGCGAGCGGCGAGTTCCTTGCCGCTGCCCGACTCCCCCGAGACATAGACCGGCGCCTGGGTGCGCGCGAGCTTGCCCACGAGTTCCCTGACCTGCCTGAGCGGAGGGCTCTCGCCCAGGAGGCTCTGGCTCTCGAGCTGCCGGGTGCTTCCCCGCTCGGGCAGCGAGAGCACCGACTTTACCAGCGCACGCAGCTGCTCCAGGCCGATGGGCTTCGAAACATAATCGAACGCGCCGGCTTTCAGCGCGGCCACGGCGTTTTCCGCGCTTCCGAACGCCGTAATCACGGCCACCGGAAGGTCGAAACCGAGCGTGGCGATATGCCGCACGAGGTCGAGGCCTTCGCCATCGGGCAGGCGCATGTCGGTGAGGCAGAGATCGAACCGCGTTTCCCCGAGCCTTTGCCTGGCCTCACCCACCGACCCGGCAACCACAACGCCGATGCCCATTTTGATGAGCGTGAGCTCGAGCAGCTCGCGGATGTCGGGCTCGTCGTCAACGACCAGCACGACACTTTCGCGAGCGGCGGGCGATCGTTCCGCTTTCTTCATGCGCTGACAGCTTCCTCGCAAACGATCCTGAAGTGGCCCCCAGGCGTGTCGTCGACGTATTCAAGCGTTGCCCCGTTGGCCCCGCAGAGTTCCCGCGCAAGGTACAGGCCCAGCCCGGTGCCGGCGCTGAAGGTGGTGAAAAACGGCTCGAATAACTGCCCCTGGTTGGATTTGGACACGCCAAGGCCGTCGTCGATCACATTTAATTCTACTTGATTGGCCGGCGTCCTGACGACGAAGCGCACGCTCCCGGGCGCCCGTGTCGCGTGCCGGGCGGCATTGCGCAGCAGGTTCCACAGCACCTGGTGCAGGTGACCGCGGTCAAAGCGCACCCAGGCGCCGCTCGCAACTTCCAGCACCAGGCGCTCCGGCGCGACCGATTCGTTTCTGGCGAACTCCTCGATAAATCCCTTCAGCCAGACGTTGAGGTGAATCTTCTCGCTCTCCACACGGTCGCGGCGGTTCAGCTGCAGCACGTCGGAGACCAGCCTGTCCAGCCGCAGGGTGTTATCGCGGATGATTCGGGTAAGGCGCGCCTGGTCTTCGCTGCGCTGATCTTCGCCCAGAAGCTCGGCTGCGTGGCTGATGGCCGACAGGGGATTCCTGATCTCGTGCGCAATGTTCGCCGTCAGCCGACCGAGCGCCGCGAGCTTCAGCTGCTGGGCCTGTTCGCGCAGGCGGGTCATGTCCTCGATGAACGCGACGGTGAACTCCTCTTCCGTCCCGGGGTCGATGAAGCGCACCCGCAGCTCGCGTCCGCGCGTCGAAACGTCGAACACGCCGGGCGCCGCCGGGCCGCCCTCACGGGCATCGCGGCGCCAGACCGACCAGCGGCCGGCCGCTTCGGGGAGCAGCGCGCCAAAGTCGGCGCCCGCCAGGCGCTCTATCCCGAGCAGGCGCGCACCTTGCGGATTGGCCTGGGCAACCCGCCCCTCCCGGTCGAGCACGAGGACCCCGTCCTGCATGTCGGCCAGGACCAGCTGGTTCACCCGTTGCTGCGACCGCAGTGCGCGGCCCCGCTGGCGGGCGAGGTTTTCGTTCGCCACCACGCGCTGCGCGAGCTGGCTTGTGATCCCGGCAGTCGCGAAGTAACCAATTGAAAGCAGGCCTGGCTGCAGGAAATTGCTGGTGGGAACGTCGAACACCAATACCCAGTATCCCTGCTCGATGAGCACCGCGATGGCGGCAAGGGCCGCG
>JANMXB010000048.1:0-2206 GCA_031380765.1 Pseudomonadota bacterium
CGGCCTGACCTACATCACCGGCGAACGTAACGGCCCGCCGCTGCATCCGGGCTATCCGATCGGCGATCCCATCGCGGGCGTGTTCGGCGCTTTCAGTGTGGTGACCGCGCTGTACCACCGGCTCAAGAATCCCGATTCGCCCGGCCAGGAAATCGACCTGTCCGCAACCGAAGCGATGCTGCGGCTCCTCGAAGTGCTGCCGATCGAATACGACCAGCTCGGCCAGGTGCACGAAAGGATAGGCAACGACAACGCCTACGTCGCGCCGGCGAATATCTTTCCGACGGGCGACGGTCACTGGGTCACTTTTACCTGCGCCACGCAGAACATTTTCGAGCGCTTCGCCGTGCTCATCGGCCGGCCCGAGCTCGCGAGCGACCCGCGCTTCGCGAAAAACGCCGCCCGCGTGCAGAACCGCAAGGAGATGGATGCGATGGCGCAGGAATGGATCGGTGCCCGGCCGCTTGCCGAAGTGCTCGAAAAACTGAATGGCGCAGGCGTCGCGGCTGCGCCGATCTACGACAACCGCCAGATCGTCGAGGACGCGCATTTCATCGAGCGTGGCGCGGTGGCTTCGGTGCCGGACGCCGATTTCGGGTCGGTCAAGATGCCGGGCGTCGTGCCGCGTTTTTCGGCCACGCCGGGGTCGATCCGCTCGACCGGCCCCGCGATGGGCGCGCACAACGCGGAAGTTTATGGCGCCATGCTGGGGCTCACGCAAGACGAGCAGGATCGGCTGCGCGAACGGGGAGTGATCTGAACATGGGTACTGTGGGTACTGTGGGTACTGTGGGCACCGTTGACGTGACGCGCAAAGGCCATGTACATACGCTGACGCTGAACCGCCCGGACAAGAAGAACGCCCTCGACCGCGAGATGGTGCTGGGCCTGGACGCGGCGTTACGTGCCGCCACGGAAGACGACGAATGCCGTTGCGTCGTGCTGCAGGGGGCCGGCGGGAACTTCTGCTCGGGCCGCGACCTCGCTCTCGAGTCGCCCGAAGACGGCCTCGACTGGTACTTCGGCTGGGACGGCGAATACGGCGATGCGCTCAACCGCCTCCTGGCGATGAAGAAGCCCACGGTGGCGCTTGTGGAGGGCTACGCCGTCGCGGGGGGATTCACCATCGCGATGTCCTGCCAGTTCGTCCTCGCCGTGGAGACGGCGAAGTTCGGCGCACTCGAAATGAAGAACGGTTTTCCGGCCGCGATCAATACAGCGGTGCTGACGCACCTCTTGCCGCGGCGCCGCGCGCTCGAACTGCTGCTGTCGGCGGACACGTTCAGCGCCGCAGCCCTCGAGCGTTTCGGCCTCATCACCCGCCTGGCCGCGGATTCCACCGCGCTGAGGGCCGCGGCGGACGCGTTCGTGGCGGCGCTCACCGCCCTCGACGCGCGGGCGGTGCGCATGACGCTCGAGCTCCATCAACTGGTCGAGGACATGCCGCTTGCGCACGGCGTGCTGGTCGGCAAACAGATGAATTCCCTGCTGGCGGCTTCAGGAACCATTGCCCGGGGGGCGGCAAGGCGCAAGGCGAGGCAGATGAAGAAGTAAGAGCGGGCGCGCGGGGTTTTGAATGTAACATTGCGGCCACAAAAACGAGTTCCCCCGGCTCCGCCCAACGCCAAGAGGTCGCCATGCTTTCCCGCCTGATGCCCCGCGAAGGAAATTTCTTCGAGCTGTTCAATGCCCACGCCGAGCAGATAGTCATCGGCAGCCGCGAGCTCGAGCTCATGATGACCGAATTCAAGGACCTCGAAGCCCGCGCCCAGGGCATCGACACGGCCGAGCGCGCCGCGGACAAGATCACCCACGAGACCATCGCGCTCCTGCACAAGACCTTCATCACGCCGCTGGACCGCGACCAGATCCACCAGCTCATCACCAACATGGACGACGTCCTCGACCTGATGCAGGACGTTGCCGAGACAGTGGTCCTGTACGACATCCGCAAGATCACCCCCGAGGCCAAGCAGCTGGGCGAACTCTGCCAGATGAGCTGCGAACGCGTGAAGGTCGCGGTCGGGTTGCTGTCGAACCTGCGCGCCCCCGAGGCGATCCTCAAGACCTGCGAGGAAATCGACCGCCTGGAGTCGGACGCGGACCGCGTGATGCGCTCGGCGATGTCGAAGCTTTTCCGCGACGAGTCGGACGTGAAGCAGCTCATCAAGCTGCGCACGATCTACGATCTGCTCGAGGAGATCAC
>JANMXB010000080.1:0-3446 GCA_031380765.1 Pseudomonadota bacterium
TCCGGATCTCATGGGCAACCAGGTGTCGCTTTTCCTCGACAACCCCGGCGCGTCCACGCCGCTGGTCACCTCGGGACGCCTCAAGGCCTATGGCGTGACCACGCCGACGCCATCGCTCCCCGGGGTTCCGCTGTTCACAGATGCGGGCGCCCCGGTCGGCCTGCGCGGCTTCGATCCGTCCTTCTGGTACGGGCTGGTTGCGCCAGCCGGGACGCCGAAGGCAATCGTGGACCGCCTCCAGGCCGAGACCGCGAAGTACGTGCACAGCCCGGAAGGCAGGAAAGAGTTCGCCGCCCGCAGCCTCGAGCCGGCCGGCAGCACGCCCGAGCAGTTCGCGGCCGTGATGCAAAAGGACATCGAGCGCTACAGCGCGCTGGCGAAGCAACTAGGGATCCAGCCGCAGTAGTGATGACCACGGTGGCCGCGCCGGGCGAGGCGCTTTTTCGCGCCCACGATCTCGCGGTCACCTACACTTCCTCGCGCGGCCCGGTAAAGGCCCTCGAAGGATTGAGCGCGACGCTCGCGCAGGGGGAATTCCTCTCGGTGCTCGGCCCGTCGGGCTGCGGAAAGTCGACGCTGCTCAAGGTCGTGGCGGGCCTTCTCCCGCCCTCGGGCGGCACCGTAAGCTTGCGCGGCGTGCCGATCACCGGACCGCGCCCCGATGTCGGCATCGTTTTCCAGCAACCCACGCTGCTGCCCTGGCAATCGACGCTCGACAACGTCCTGCTGCCCGTGCGCACGCTGGGCATGGACCTCGCGGCAGGCCGTGAGAAAGCACACGCACTCCTCAAGCTCGTCGGCCTCGACAAGTTCTCCGGCCACTATCCAAACGAGCTTTCTGGCGGCATGCAGCAGCGGGTGGGAATCGCGCGCGGGCTGATCCATGATCCGGCGCTGCTCCTCATGGACGAGCCCTTCGCCGCGCTCGATGCCATGACCCGCGAGCACATGATGATGGAGCTGCAGCGGATCTGGATGGCGGCCGGGAAATCGGTCCTGTTCATCACCCACTCCATTCCCGAGGCGGTATTCCTTTCCGACCGGATCGTCGTGCTCTCGGCGCGGCCCGGGCGCACCGTGCGGGAAATCGAAGTCGGCCTGCCGCGTCCGCGCACGCTTGCGACGATGGCCGAAAAGCGCTTCGCCGACCTTTGCAACGAGCTGCGGGCGCTCTTTTCCGACCTGGTCAAGTTCGACTGATGAACGAAAAGCTCAAGAGCTTCCTCTATCCGCTTGCGACGCTCGTCGTGCTGGTTGGCCTCTGGCATGCCGCGATCCGCGTCTTCCAGGTGCCCAACTTTATCCTGCCCACGCCATATGCGGTGCTCGAGGCGCTGCAGCGCGGCTACATCGAGGGCCTGTTCTGGAAGCATTTCTTTTTTACCTTCCAGTCGATGGTCCTCGGCTACCTGCTCGGTTGTACGCTGGCTTTCGTCCTCGGGTGCATCTTCGCCGAATCGCGCACTGTCGAGCGCATGTTCCTGCCTTTCGTGGTCGCGCTCCAGTCGATGCCCAAGGTGGCGCTCGCGCCGCTGATCATCGTCTGGTTCGGCTTCGGGCTGGAGTCCAAGGTCGTGATGGTCGCGCTCGTGTGCTTCTTCCCGATGTTCATCAACACCGCGGTCGGACTCAAGCAGACCAACCCAGCGCTGCTCGACCTCATGCACGCTTTCTCGGCTTCGCCCTGGCACATCCTCACGCGCATCAAGATCCCTTCGGCCGCCGGGCATATCTTCGCGGGCCTGCAGATCGCGGTGGTGCTAGGGCTGATCGGTGCCGTCGTGGCCGAGTTCGTTTCCTCGACCAAAGGCCTGGGCTACCTTATCAGCGCCGCGGCGGTCAACTTGGAGACCAACACTATGTTCGCGGCGCTCATCAGCCTTGCGGTCCTCGGCGTCGCCGGCAGCATGGTCATCCGCCTGCTGCACAGCCGCATCGTTTTCTGGGACAAGGGTTCCGCTGCGCAAACCGCTGCGACCGAGTAAGGCCCCTAGAATGCCGGGGTGAATGCCCCTGCTGCTGCGATCGCGCTCCCCGCGCGCCTCCTGTCCCTCGTGTTCGTCCCGTTCGCGGCCGGGTTTTTCCTCTCGTTCATGTTCCGCAACGCCAATGCGGTCATCTCGAAGGACCTCGCCACCGAGTTCTCGCTCTCGGCCTCCGAGCTCGGCCTCCTGACCAGCGCGTACTTCCTTGCGTTCGCCGCGATGCAGATACCGGTCGGCATCTTCCTCGACCGCTATGGCCCGCGCCGCGTCACGGCGACGTTGCTGCTGGTGCTGGCGGCGGGCGCAGGCGCGTTTGCTTCCGCGGAGGGCCTGGGCTCGCTTGCCTTGGGCCGCGCCCTGATCGGCGTAGGGTGCTCTGCCTGCCTGATGGGATCGATGAAAGCCTTCTCGATCTGGTTTCCGCTCGATCGCATGGCGACCCTCAACGGCTGGACGATGGCAATTGGGGCGTTGGGCGCGGTCGCCGCCACTGCCCCGGCGGAGTTTGCCGCGAGCCTGGTCGGCTGGCGCGCGATGTTCGGCTGCCTTGCGTTGATTACGGTTGCAGTTGCCGCATGCATGTTTCTCCTGGTGCCGGAGAAGACCGTTCCCGGCGCGTCGGAACGCTGGAACGAGCAGATCGGCAAGATCGCGGCGATCGTCAAGGTGCCCGCTTTCTGGCGCATCGGCCTGCCGATGATCGTGATGCAGGGGACCTACCAGGCCCTGTTCGGCCTGTGGCTCGTACCCTGGCTCATGGACACGCAGGACCTCTCGCGCGGCGCTGCGGCGCAATGGCTGATGTGGTCGGCGCTGACCTACGCGGCGGCGTCGATTTTTTTCGGCCAGGGCGCCGACCGGCTCGCCGGGCGCGGCGTGGCGCGGCTTTCGCTGCTCAAATGGGGGACCGCGCTGGCCGTGGCGGCGTTTTTCGCGCTCGGATTCGCGCCCGGCGTGCCCAAGCTCGCGCTGCTGCTGGCCTATGCATTCGGGGCGGTCGGGCCGGTGCTTTGCTACGCCATCCTCTCGCGCCATTTCGCGGTCGCGGTCACCGGGCGCCTCAACACCGCGCTGAATGTCTCCATGTTCCTGTGGGCCTTCGTGGTCCAGATCGGCACCGGCATGCTGCTGCGCCTGTTCCCGGCGGACAACGGCCGCTACCCGGCCGAAGGGTATGCGCTCGCATTCATGATCCTGGGTTTGGTCCAGCTGGGCGCGTGGGCCCTCGTCGCTACGATGAAGAAGGAGCCGGCAGCCTACGCAGGACCGGCCTAGCATTCAACAGTTGGCAGTATTTTGACTGGAAGCCCAATAACGGCGCGGGCCTTGCCTAAAAAATGGCAGTAATTGATTGTGCCTTTAGGATTTCAGGCAGCGCCCGAATACAGGCTCGCGCCGTCGCCCATATAGGCTTCGTAGACATGCTCGAAGAGCACGTTGCACTTGGTTCTGAACAATTCG
>JANMXB010000100.1:0-1672 GCA_031380765.1 Pseudomonadota bacterium
CGCCCCACCGCTCAAACGGTGGGGCGTTTGCGTTTGTGCTGTCTGCTATCGTCTTTCACGCAAAGGGAGGGGGAACCGTGGATGCAAAGCTGAAGTTTGCAGAAACACCGCTGCTCAGGATCGCGTACGAAGAAACGGGACCTAGTAGCGGGCCTCCGGTAATTCTCCTGCACGGATGGCCTGACGACATTCGCACGTGGGATGCGATCGTCCCCAGGCTCGTCGAAGCGGGATTCAGGACGATAGCGCCGTTTACGCGGGGCTTCGGGCCGACGACGTTTTTGCAGCCGAGCACGATCCGTAGTGGCCAACTCTCGGCGGTGGGAAGCGACGTGATCGACTTCGCGACAGCGCTGAGGCTTGAACGTTACGCGGTACTCGGCCACGACTGGGGAGCGCGGGCCGCCTATCAAGCCGCATCACAGGCCCCTCACGCCGTCACACATTGCATCGCGCTTTGTGTAGGTTACGCAACGAACCACCCCGACCAGCCACTGTCGCTCGTCCAAGCGCGTAACTACTGGTATCACTGGTACATGGCCCTTCCGCGCGGCAAGGAATGGGTCGAAAAGCACCGCAGGGAGTTCTGTCGCTACTTGTGGGCCACGTGGTCGCCCACGTGGGATTTCAGCGATGCAGAGTTCGACGCGACAGCCAAATCGTTCGAAAATCCCGACTGGGCCGCGATCGTCATCAATTCGTACCGTCATCGCTGGGGCCTGGCGGAGGGCGATCCGCGTTACGACGCCCTCGAGCAGCGACTCAACCCCGCCCCCGTCATCAAGGTACCGACCCTGGTTTTGCACGGCGAAATCGATGGGGCCAACCATCCGGAAACCTCTGCTGACAAGGAGCGATTTTTCTCGGGGCGCTACGCGCGAAAAGTACTTCCCGGTGTCGGGCATTTTGCACAGCGTGAAACTCCGCAGACTGTGGCTTCTGAATCTATCGCGTGGCTGCGCAGCTGATCCAGAATTCCCGGCGAACATAGCGCGTCGGCGGCTGCTAGCGATCCGCCAGCCGTCGGCCTCGCACGTGATGAGCGGCGCCGGAAGATCGACCGTGAGCTCGCAGAGCGCGGGATCGGCGGCGAGCCTCATCAACGTATCGATGGCCGCCGAATTGCTTCCGGCGCCGCCCTGTGCGATGTCGGGTACCGCCATCCTGACTTGGCCCATTGCACCCGTGCGACAGGGTAATGTACGGGGTTCAACGACATCGAGCGGCAATGTCATGAGCGTCTTCCGCAGCTTCCTCTTCGCACCCGCCAACCACCCGCGCCGCCGCGAGAAGGCGTTCACCATCGGCGCCGATGCCGTGATCCTAGATCTCGAGGATGCGTGCGCGGTGTCCGAGAAGGTGGCGAGCCGCGTGAAGGTGGCGGAAGCCATGCGCCAGCCGCGCGATTGCCTCGGCTACGTGCGCGTGAATCCGCTCACCACCGAGTTCGCGTACGGGGACTTCGTCGAGACCATCCACAGCGGCCTCGACGGCGTGATCCTACCCAAGGTGGAAGCATCCGGCCATATCGCGACGGCCGACTGGCTGATGACGCAGCTCGAGCGCGAGCGCGGCCTGCCGGCGGGCAGCGTCGACCTCATTCCAATCATCGAAACCGGCGCGGGCATGGCGGCGCTTCCGGAGATCCTGCGCGCGAGCAAGCGCGTGAAGC
>JANMXB010000105.1:0-2484 GCA_031380765.1 Pseudomonadota bacterium
GCTTCACGCGCCTGCCGATTTCCTTCGATGCCGCGGCCACGGCGACGCCCGACATCACCATGCAGCGCGAGCGCCGGGTGCCGGGGGTGTGGGGCGGGGGCGCCGTGGCGCCGTGAATCAGGCGGGCAGTCGCCGGATCGATGCCGAGGATCTCGTTGGCGACCTGTGCGAGGGTGGTCTCGAGGCTTTGCCCATGGGACTGCGCGCCGATTCGCAGCTCCAGCATGCCGTCCGGCGACAGGCGCGCGAAGCACTGCTCGTGTCCCGGGACCATCGGAATGCCCCAGCCGCAGTAGACCGACGTGCCGTGCGCGCCTTGCTCGCAATAGACGGAAACGCCAACGCCGATCCGGCGGCCGTCGGCTTCGCCCTTGCGCTGCCGCGCGCGCCACTTGGGTACGTCGAGCGCGGCCACGGCCTTGCGCACCGCTTCCGGGTAGTCGCCCGAATCGAAGTGCTTGTTGGTGATGTTGTTGTACGGCATGTCCTCGCGCCGGACCAGGTTCTCCAGGCGTACCTCGTAGGGCTCGCGTCCGGCGGCGCGCGCAACCGCATCCACCATGAGCTCCAGCGCGAAGCACACGCCGGTGCGCGCCACGCCGCGATACGGAAGGATCCCAGGCTTGTTGGTCGCCGCCGACCACGTGCGGCAGCGGTAACGCTCCATCTTGTAAGGGCCAGGCAGGATCGAGCCGACCTGCGCGGCCTCCAGGCACGCCGAGAACGGATAGAGCGAATAGGCGCCCGAGTCCACGGTGGCGTCGCAGTCGACGCCGATGAGCTTTCCGTCGGCGTGCGCATACACCGTGATGTCGTAATCGTGCTCGCGGCAGTTCGTGTTCGCCACGAGCTGCTCGCGCCGATCCTCGATCCAGCGCACGGGTTTGCCGATCTTCCTTGCCAGCCAGGCGAGGCACACCTCCTCGGGAAGCAGGATGCCCTTGTAGCCGAAGCCGCCGCCGACGTCCGGCGCGATCACGCGGATCGCGCCCTGGTCGAGGCCCAGGCACTCCGACAGCCCGGCACGGTTGACGTGCGGCATCTGCGCGGAGCTGTACATCTCGAGCTGGCCGAGGCGGGTGTTCCATTCGCACAGCACGCCGCGGCCTTCGAGCGGCGCCATCGACTGGCGCGCGGTGCGGATGTGCCGGCGGATCCTGATTGGCGCGCTCTTTTTCGCCTCGGAGAAGTCCGCGTCGACGAAAGTCTCGAGGAAGACGTTGTCGGACCACTCGTCATGGACGAGGGACGACGGGTCGGTGCGCGCCTTGACCATGTCGACCACGGCGGGCAGCTCTTCGAATTCGACGTCGACTTGTGCGGCGATGTCTTCGGCTTCGGCTCGCGTTCGCGCAAGGCACAGTGCGATTGCCTCGCCCACGTGGCGAACCTTGTCCTTCGCGAGGGGCCACAGGTTCGAGGCCTTGAAGCCCTTGAGGCTGGAGACGGCGCGGATCGGCTTTACGCCGTCGAGATCATGCATTGTGAAGACGCTTGCCTCGAGACCGGCGGGCTTCGTGACGCGGAGGATGCGTCCGTGCGCAATCGGCGAGCGCACAAAGGCCACTTCGAGCATGCCGGGACGCCGGATGTCGCCGACGAATTCGCCAAGGCCCCGCAGGTAGCGGTCGTCTTCCTTGCGCAGGAGCGAAGCTCCTACGCCCTTATCGCCCACTAGGCTGCCTGCGCTACGGGCAGGATCGAGGCGTCCGCGTCGAAACGCTTGCCGGCGCGAAGGCAAAACGCCGGGGTGAGCATGCGGTCGGTGACGACCTGGGTCTTGTCGTTGTCCTGCAGCACCCAGCGGCCGCGGTCGTCGTTGAGCACCGACACGTCGGCCTCGACGCCGGGGATCAGCGTGCCGATGGTGCCCTCCATGCCGGCCATCATCGCGCTGTTGACGGTGACCATCGGAACGACCTGCTCGAGCTTGAGGCCGCAGGCGAGCATCGCGGTCATCGCCGACACGAGCGAGAAGCGCGTCGAGCCGAAGAACATGTGCTCCTGGTCGGAATGCTGCTCGGGGGTGCCCCTGGGCCTGGGCACCGTGGTGTTGTAGCCGTGCATGTCGGCGCCAAGCGTGTCGGGCATGATGCCGGCCTCGAGCGCGATCCTGGCCATCTTGAAGCTGAAATGCGAGCCATGGCCGACGTCCACCTTGATGCCGTTGGCAATCGCCTCTTTTGCCACGGGATGCACCTTGCCGTTGCGATCTACGAAGCTGCCGGGATGCCTGGAGAAAGGGTGCGCGAGGATGTCGCCGGGCTTCAGGAGCTTCACGACTTCCGGAAGGATCGTGTCGGGGTCGATGCCAGGCGTGCCATCGGGGGCGGGCCACAGCTGGCCGAAGTGGATGTAGACGGGCAGATGGGCGCGGCGGCCGATTTCGGCCGACAGGCGCATCACCTCGATGCCCCAGCGCGACATGCCGCCGATTTCGGCGTGCGCCTTGAAGCCCTTGACGATGTCGGGATTGGCCTTGGC
>JANMXB010000114.1:0-14971 GCA_031380765.1 Pseudomonadota bacterium
CCCCTCGGCCACCACGCGACCTTCAGATACGAAATAACCGTAGTCCTCTATATTCAATGACTCCAGAACATCGTGTGTAACGATTATCGACGTTGCACCCAGCGTATCGTTCAGCTTGCGAATGAGACGGGCGATAACCCCGAGGGAAATCGGATCCAGGCCGGCGAACGGCTCGTCATACATGATTAGGGTCGGGTCAAGCGCTACGGCACGCGCAAGTGCGACGCGCCTGGCCATTCCCCCCGACAGCTCCGATGGCATCAACTGCGCGGCTCCGCGCAGCCCCACTGCGTCGAGCTTCATCAATACCAGATCGCGAATCAGGTCTTCCGGCAAATCCGTATGCTCCCTCATCTGAAAAGCGACATTGTCGAATACTGAAATATCCGTAAACAGTGCACCAAACTGGAACAGCATTCCCATGCGACGCCTTTGCCTGTACAGCTCGGCGCGGCTCAGAGAGCGCATCTCCCTGCCAAGAACGCGCGTCGAACCCTCGGTCGCGCTTAGCGCACCGCCAATGATTCGCAATAATGTGGTCTTGCCGCAGCCCGATCCCCCCATGATCGCGACAACCTGTCCGCGCCGTATTCTAAGATCGACACCCTTCAATACCGGTCGGGCATCGTAAGCAAAGGTCAGGGATTCGATATCGACGATGACGGCTTCGGGCAACGGACTATCCGCGGGGCAAAAGGAGCCAATTTTACTAGACAGGCGGCAAGGGGCAAATCTGCGGCAGTTCCTCGCCGCGCCGGTGAAACTGCGCAAGCCCGGTCTTTCCCCTATATTAGCGTCATGCCATCGATTCGCGCTCCCAAAACAGCCGCTCTTCAAGCCTGCGGGGTGATGAAAACGTACGGCGGCGCGCCGATCCTGTCGGGAATCGACTTGTATGTGGCCGAAGGTGCGTCGTTCGGACTGGTCGGACTCAACGGAGCAGGCAAGACGACTTTGATCAAGTGCATGCTTGATTTTTGCTCTGTCGACAGGGGAATCTTCAAGATTTTCGGTACGGTTAATACCTCCCCCGCAGCGCGCGCGCGCGTGGCGTTTGTGCCTGAGCGCTTTGTGCCCCCCCACTATCTCTCCTGCCAAGAGTTCATAAAAATGATGTCTTCTCTCGCAGGGGACCGGGTTGACCCGGAACGAACCGCTCAGGTGTTCGATGAACTCGCCCTGGATCGCTCTGCTCTTGAGCGACCGGTACGGCAGCTGTCGAAAGGAATGACCCAAAAACTCGGTCTCGCAGCGTGCCTGCTGATCGATCGCGATCTTTACGTGCTCGACGAGCCCATGAGCGGACTAGACCCTGCGAGCCGCATCGCCGTCAAGTCCGTACTCGCGCGACTGAGGCGGGAGGGTCGGACGTTGTTCTTTACTTCCCACGTTCTCGCCGATGTGGAAGAGTTGTGTTCGTCGATTGCAGTGCTCGACCGGGGTGAAATTCGTTTTCATGGCACTCCCATGGAACTCTGCGAGCGCAACCGGGAGACTAATCTCGAACGTGCATTCATGCGCTGCATCCATGCCTCCAAGCCAGCAATCGCTGCCTGAGACCAAGCCCGTCCTTCTGATCGTAGATGACGATCAGTTGATCACCGACACGCTTGTGTTCGCGCTTGGCGCTGACTATGAGATCCATGCTTGCGAATCGCGCCGGCACGCGGTCGATCTTATCCGGCAGTTGCCCGACGCCCCCCAGCTTGCACTTGTGGATCTGGGATTGCCCCCGCGTCCGCACGCTCCAGACGAAGGATTTGCTTTGATTGCCGACCTTCTCGCGCATTCACCAAGCATGAAAATATTCGTGCTTTCCGGTCAAAACGACGCTGTTCACGCCAGGCATGCTCGCACGCTCGGCGCCGCGGAATTCATTGCCAAGCCGTGCGACCCCGCCACGCTCAAGCGGTCGCTCGACAAGGCACTTGCGTTTCGCGCCGCCGAGCTCTCGCGACCGAGGCCCGAAGCGGAAGGTCTTATCGGCGAAAGCCAGGCGATCCAGCGTCTCAGAAATCAAATCGCGCAATACGCGGACTCTCCGTTTCCAGTGCTGATCGAAGGGGAATCCGGCAGCGGGAAAGAGCTGGCCGCCCAAAGCATCTATCGACTGTCTTCACGGTCGTCCCGGCCATATTTTGCGCTCAACTGCGCCGCGATTGCCCCGACGCTGGTCGAACCGATTCTGTTTGGTTACGTAAAAGGCGCGTTTACAGGCGCCACTGCCAACAAATCGGGGTACTTCGAAGACGCTCAGGACGGGACTCTTTTCCTGGATGAGATCGGCGAACTTCCTCTCGAACTTCAGGCGAAGTTATTGAGAGTCCTTGAAAATGGCGAGTTCCAGCGGGTCGGCGAGACGCAACTGCGGCACTCTCACGCCCGTGTAATCACGGCCACCAACCGGGATCTGCGCCATGAAGTGCGCAATGGGACATTTCGGGCGGATCTATATCACAGGCTTTCAGTATTCACACTTGGAGTTCCGTCGCTTCGCGAGATGGACACGGACAAACGGCGACTCCTCGACCATTACCGGGCTTTTTACGCCGCACAGGCGCAGACTCAACCGTTCGAACTCGATGACCGAGCGCTGGCCCGGTGGCTTGCCTATCCGTTCCCGGGTAACGTGCGCGAATTACGCAATATTGTCATCCGGCTCACCACAAAACACCCGGGGCAGCGGCTCTCGCCGTCCGATCTCGAGCCAGAACTGGATCTAAACGAAGAGGCCATTGGGACGCCTTCCGTTCAATACGGTCTCGCACTGGAAGGCCAAAGCGTCGTTGAGCAGGCGACAAGGCATCTGGAGCGCGACAAAGGATTCAATCTTGACGACATGATGAGCGCATGGGAGCGAGGCTACATCGAGGCGGCGTTGCGGCTGGCAAAGGGCAATGTCAGCCAGGCCGCCAAGATATTAGGAATCAACCGCACCACGCTCTACAGTCGCATGGGCTCTGGCGACAAATGAGGCCAAACCGATGACGCACCTTCCGCCGTGCTTTACCTAGACCATTTCGGCCTGGACGAGCCGCCGTTCCGGATCACTCCGCACACGGATTTCTTCTTCGATGGCGCGGATCGGGGCGCAACGCTCGATGCGCTGCTGTACGCAATTCTTCACGATGAAGGCATCGTTAAGGTCTCCGGGGAAGTAGGCAGCGGCAAGACGATGCTGTGTCGGGTTCTGATGGAACGGCTTCCGGAGCACGTCGAGATCGTCTACCTTGCCAATCCATCGCTCGCACGCGACGAGATGCTGCACGCCGTTGCTGACGACCTCGGCGTCGAGTTTTCGCAAGGCCGGATCACAGTTGCGCTCAGGGAGCTCGAAGAGCATTTGATCGACCTGTACGCGGAAGGTCGCCGGGTCGTGATACTGATCGATGAAGCTCATGCCATGCCAGAAGACACGCTTGAACAGGTCAGGCTGCTTTCCAATCTCGAATCCAACCGCCACAAGTTGCTCCAGATCGTGCTATTCGGTCAACCCGAGCTGGACGCCGTCCTCAATAAGCCCTCGATGCGGCAGCTCAAGGACCGCATCACGCATAGCTTCAGGATGCGCCCGCTTTCCGAAGATGAAATCGGCAAATATCTGACCTTCCGCATGCGCGCCGCCGGGTATCGGGGACCAGATGTATTCAGCCCGCGAGCCATTGCCATGATTGCAAAGGCGGCAAGCGGACTCACCCGGCGAGTCAATATCCTTGCCGACAAGTCGCTTCTGGCTGCGTTCACGGAAAGCAAACACGCCGTGACCGCCCGACAGACGCGAACGGCGATCCGGGATTCGGAGTTCGGCCGCTTACTGGGGGAGAAGCGCTACGGCCAGGTATTTTTCGCGTCTGCGGCGCTGGTGGCCGGCCTTGCGCTAGGCGCAGGATTGCACTGGTTTCTATCGGGCACTGGTGACCAGCCGAAAATCGAGATTCCGCGTGCCCCCACCGCGCTCCCGGCAGCAAAGGCGAATGGTTCTTGGATTAGTGGTCCCGCGGTTTCGGCGGTGGCGGCGAAGTCCGCGCACGGCGCATCGAGCGATTCCGCGCCCGGGACCGGCGCGGCTGACGTCATTGTGCCACCGGCCCCTTTACCCGCGACATCCGCTCCAGCGCCAGAGATGGCGGCGGTGAAATCTCAACAACCACCGGAGCCAGGCGTCCGCTCCAGGCTCGGTGCCGAAGCTGCAAAGCGCGTCGCCGCATATCGCTTGGGCGCCAATACCCTATTGAAGGCGAGAATAAAAGGTACTTTGGATCGGCTTGAGCGCGAGCCCGACGGAAGTTACAGTATCGAGCTATTCGCCACAGATAACAGTGATCCGGCGCGCGTCGAACGCTTTCTCATCCGCGCCAAGGAACTTGTCTCGCTGGACAATCTTTTCGTACTGCCTGAGCCCAGCGGCGCACGCTATCGAATCCGTGTGACGTATGGGAGATACGCGGATCGTGATTCGGCCGTCCAAGCGATGGAGGAGCTACCGGCAAAATACAAGCAGGCCTTTCAACCTGAGATACGTACGTTCGCGGAGTTGCGCGCCGCTCTTTAGCGGTTCGCCCCTTGAATGGTCAAAAACTCCGTTTTGACAGCGAGTTAGACAAGGATTCTAAAGTTATAACTATGATATGCTCAAGAATCAATATCTAAAGTTGCTTACAACTGGCGCAATGGCTCCCGGAAAATCAGCCGCAGCGAT
Source organism: Pseudomonadota bacterium (assembly GCA_031380765.1). Taxonomy (GTDB): domain Bacteria; phylum Pseudomonadota; class Gammaproteobacteria; order Burkholderiales; family SG8-39; genus SZAS-79. The sequence goes on from JANMXB010000114.1 coordinate 4,700, forward strand.
AGCGACCGTGATGCTGCTTGCCGGTTGCGGCGGACTGGCGCCCAGCAGGATGGAGTCTGCCCACATCCAGGCCGAAGACATCCGCGCCTCGGAGGCACAAATCCCTCCCCCAGTCCAGATCGTTCCGGTACTTCCGAGGCCGAGGGCCAGTCCACGCGCCGAGACTTACAGCGTCGTGGTCAACAATGTGCGCGTGCAGGAATTGCTGTTCGCCTTGGCTCGGGACGCCAAGCTGAACGTTGACGTGCACCCGGGAGTGACCGGAAACGTGACCCTCAATGCGATCGATCAGACATTGCCGCAATTGCTGACGCGGATTGCCCGGCAGGTTGACATGAGATACGAGGTCGATGGGCCGAACCTTATTGTGATGCGCGACACGCCGTTCCTGCGGAATTACCGCATCGACTACCTCAACATGAGTCGCATTGCGACGAGTCAGCTTGGTGTGTCGAGTCAGGTCGCCGCCGCCGCGTCATCCGGGGGCTCGGGTGGTGTCGGGACTTTGACCAACAACTCGGTTTCGACGGTAAACAACGTTTCAAATAATCGGTTCTGGGAGACCCTTGTTGCAAATGTCAGGGACCTCCTGCGCGAAAGCGACAAGCTCGTGCCGGGTGCGCAACCCGCGGCTCCGCCTTCGCCGCCACAACCCGGCGCCCAGCAGGCCGCTCCTGGCTCGCCCGCGCCTGCAGTAAGCGGATTGCCGCAACCAACAACGGGTCAATCGGGTCCAGCGCAAAACATGGAATTCCGCGAGGCGGCGTCCGTGATTTCCAATCCAGAGGCGGGAATTCTTTCGATCCGCGCGACGTCGCGCCAGCACGAAAAGATTCAGGAGTTCCTCGATCAGGTCATGGCCAACGTCAAACGCCAGGTACTCATAGAAGCAACGATCGCCGAAGTCCAGCTCAATAATCAGTATCAGCGCGGTATCGATTGGTCGAAGCTGCGGACGGGCTCGGCGGGATTTCAGTTCCAGCAAAGCAGCGGCGCAACACCTGCCGGGATTAATACAAACTCGTTCGTTGTCGGGTATGCGGCAGGCAACTTGAACTTCGTTGCCGCTCTCAAGCTTCTTGAGTCGTTCGGGGACGTGAAAGTGCTCTCCAGCCCGAAGATCAGCGTGCTGAACAATCAGTCGGCGATTCTGAAGGTCGTCGACAACCTCGTTTTCTTTACGATCAGAGCGGACACGACGGTCAACCAGACCACTTCGCTCACTACTTTCACCTCGACGCTTAATTCAGTTCCGGTCGGATTTGTAATGACAGTGATTCCGCAAATCAGCGATACGGACACGGTAGTGCTCAATTTAAGACCGACGATTTCGCGCAAGATTGGAGACGTCGCCGATCCAAATCCCGCGCTTTCCGCGGCAGGTGTCGCCAGCCTGGTTCCGGTTATTCAGACACGCGAGATGGACTCGATGCTGCGTGTGCAAAGCGGTCAGGTTGCGGTAATGGGCGGCCTCATACAAGACCAGGTAAGCAACATCGAAGACGGGATTCCGGGTGTGAATCGCGTTCCCAATTTCGGCGATCTGTTCCGACAACGCAAAGACACCGTCGTAAAGACAGAACTCGTAATCTTCCTTCGGCCGATTGTGATCCACGAGGCGAGCATTGATGGCGATTTCCGCCGATTCCGTAATCTAGTCCCCGACGCCAACTATCTTAATCGGGTCAATCCCGGCAAGGCGGAGGCGTACGGCGAACAGCCGGCGCAGTAATCCCTATGAGCCTGCTGCTCGATGCGCTGAAAAAAGCCGAGAAAGCCAAGGACGAGGCAAAGCGGCGTGCGCAGTTGGCCGACGGAGCCGGAGCAGACGACACCGTTCTTCAAGTCCGCACGAGAAATGAGTTGCCTGACATCTCGAGTCCGCTCGAGATTCATTCCGAAGACATTCCCGATGGCAAATCGCAGACGGGTTACAACAATCCGGTGCCCGACGCATTTTCGACCGCCCCGGCAAGCCGGCCGGCGCAAGACCAGCCTTCAAATTCAGCACAGGCCGAGCGACCGGCAAATGCCAGTCAAAGGATGGGCCGCGCGAGGCCGCAGGAAGAAGGGCAATCCGAAGCAAATTCGGCGCAACGGGCGGCAGCGAGGAATGTTTTTGAGGCGAAATTCCGGGAGCCTAATCCAAAACTGCCTTTCTACATCACGTTAGCGGTGCTGGGCGCCTTCGCGGCGGGCACGGCTGCCTATTTCTGGATTCAGCTTCGCCCGCCTCAGCCCCTGGCAAATACCAACCCCAAGCCGCCCGCAGACGAAAAGAGGATCGCGCCGATCCAGCCGCCGCCCGGGAGCCTCGCCACCCCGAACGCGGCAGCGATACCCGGGCTACCCGGAGAAATCACGCCTGAACAGGCCGCTACACCTGGATTAACCGGACGTAACCCTGCGGCCGTGTCGACCACCGCGTCCGCTGCAACCCCCGTCGCGCCGGCAAAACTGGGTGCGACCACCGCGTCTGCTGGGAAGCCGGTCCCTCCGGAAAGTAGCGCGCCCGCTCGCAGGCGTGAACCAACTTCATCCAGACAGCAAACTGGCGCTCGCGCGGCATCCGGACCCGCCGCCCAGTCGAAGCTAAACATCAATCGACCTGCGCCAGAGGTAAACCCGAAGATCGAGGCGGGCTGGATTGCATATAACCAAGGCGATTTAAAGTCCGCGCGAGCTCATTATCAGGACATGTTGCGTGACGAGCCCGCAAATCGGGACGCATTGCTAGGGATGGCCGCCATCGAGGTGCGCGCCAATCGGCTCGAGCAAGCTGCGGGCTACTATCAGAATGTCCTGCAGATCAGTCCGCGGGATCCCTACGCACAAGCGGGCCTTATGGCACTCAGGGCGCAGATGACGGATCCCGTTCAAACAGAGTCGCGGGTAAAAAGTCTGCTCGCGAGCGATCCCGAGGCCCAGATTCTCTACTTCGCGCTTGGAAATCAGTACTCGCAGCAAGGCCGCTGGCCTGAAGCGCAGCAGGCTTATTTCAAGGCGTACTCCGCTGAACCGGAAAATCCGGATTTCGCCTACAACCTTGCCGTTAGCCTTGACCATGTAGGGCAGCCGAAGCTTGCGCTCGAATATTACCGCCGTGCACTTTCGCTCGCCCAGCAACGCTCAAGCAGCTTCGAGCAGACGCTCGCGCGCAGCCGCGTGCAACAGCTGGCGAAGTAGGCCAAAAAGGGCTTTCCGCCGGTCTCTTACATACTCTGACTTCGGCCACCGCCGGGCGGCGGAGTATCATGCAAGACGTATGAATTCGCCCACGAATCCACAAGCCAAGCGGCATATCGGACAGATCCTGATCGACCAGGGGATCCTGACCGAGGACCAGCTTCGAATCGCTCTTCTGGAGCAGATGAAATCCCATCTGCCCGTCGGCCGACTGTTGGTGCAGCTTGGGTTCGTTTCAGAAGCAACGCTGCGGGACGCATTGTCCGAGAAGCTCGGACTGCAACCGGTCGATCTTGCGCACATCATCGTTGATCCTGCCGCGTTGAAGATGGTGCCCCGCGACATGGCGCGCCGGTACAGGGTGTTTCCGGTTGCGCTCGACCGCCACGCGAAGAAATTCATTGTCGCCTTGGCGGACACCAACAATATCGTCGCGATCGACCAGTTGCGAGCCCATTTAAAGGGCGAGTACGAGGTCGAACTACGACTGGCGGGCGACTCGGAGGTCGATCGCGCAATCGAGCAGTACTATGGCCATGAGTTCTCGATCGACGGCATCCTGCGCGAAATCGAGACCGGCGAAGTCGACTACGCCACGATCACCGAAGGCGACGAGTACAGCCAGCCTGTCGTGCGGCTTATTTCGGCTCTGCTGGCCGATGCAGTGGAGCGCGCCGCTTCTGACATCCATTTCGAGCCCGAGCAGAATTTTCTGCGCATTCGCTATCGTATTGACGGAGTCCTGCGCCAGATCCGGTCATTGCACAAGACCTACTGGCCAGCTATGGCGGTGCGCCTCAAAGTGATGTCGAAAATGAACATTGCTGAAACTCGGGCTCCGCAGGACGGCCGGATTTCAGCGACGATGTCAGGACGCGTTGTCGACTTTCGCGTTTCCAGTCTGCCCACGACACACGGCGAAAACGTCGTGCTGCGCATCCTGGACCGACAGAAAGGGATTGTTCCGCTCGACAAGCTTGGCCTCGACGAGATCCAGCTTGATTTGCTGAAACGGATGATTTCCCGGCCTGAAGGAATCATTCTTGTAACCGGCCCGACAGGCAGCGGCAAGACGACGACGCTCTATTCGATCCTCAACCACATCAATTCCGACGCGATCAACATCATGACGCTCGAGGACCCGGTAGAGTATCCGATGACACTGATTCGCCAGACCTCCGTGGCTGAAGCCGCCAAGCTCGACTTCGCCAATGGCATTCGCGCTTTAATGCGCCAGGACCCCGACGCGATTCTGGTCGGCGAGATCCGCGACGAGGACACGGCCGAAATGGCGTTTAGAGCTTCAATGACCGGTCACCAGGTCTATTCGACGCTCCACACGAATTCTGCGGTAGGCGCGATTCCGCGCCTGCTGGACATCGGAATTGTTCCGGACATCATGGCCGGAAATATCATCGGCATCATCGCCCAGCGACTCGTGAGAAAGCTGTGCCGCACCTGTCGGCAGGCCTACGATCCGGACGATCGCGAACGCCGGCTGCTGAGCCTCGCGCAGGCTGATTCGGCGTCGCTGTACAGAGCCGTCGGTTGCGAGCAGTGCGACTATCAAGGCTACAAGGGGCGCCAGGGTATTCTCGAAATTCTGAAGCTCGATGGCGGTATCGACGAATTGATTGCCCAACGCGCCACGACACGGGAAATTCTGGCTGCTGCCCTGGCAAAGGGATTTCGCACGCTTGCCGAAGACGGCTTGCGCCTGGTGCGCGCCGGAATCACGAGTATCGACGAGCTTGCCCGCGTGGTCGATCTTTCCGACCGCGCATCCTGACGGTCCATGCAGACGCCAGCTCACGCGGGGTGACTGCACATGCCGCTCTACACATATAAGGCCATCGATTCGATCGGCAAATCTGTCCTGGGACGCGTCGACGCAGCCAATCTGTTCGATCTCGAGCAGCGGCTGGCGCGGATGGGGCTCGATCTTGTTACCGGCGCGCCGACCCGCCAAACCAGCCGCCTCATCGGTGGCGGAAAAATCACCCGCCAGGACCTGATCAACTTCTGCTTTCATCTGGAACAACTCTCCAGCGCAGGCGTGCCGGTTGTCGAAGGCCTCATCGATTTGCGCGACAGCGTGGAAAACCCGCGGTTCAAGGAAGTCGTCGGAGGACTTGTCGAATCGATTCAGGGAGGGCGTAATCTTTCCCAGGCTCTCGCGGACTATCCGGAAGTATTCGGCAGGGTATTCACTTCGCTCGTGCGATCCGGCGAGCAGACCGGCAAGCTTCCCGAAGTTCTTAGAAGCCTCACCGAAACCATCAAGTGGGAAGACGAACTCGCCGCGCAAACCAAGAAGATGCTCATGTATCCGCTTTTTGTCGGGAGCATCGTGCTGCTGGTCACGTTCTTCCTGATGATCTACCTCGTGCCGCAAATGACCGCGTTCATAAAGAACATGGGCAAGGAGCTTCCGCTGCAAACGGTGATCCTGATTCATGTTTCCAATTTCTGCGTGAACTACTGGTGGGTAATACTGGCGTTGCCCCCAGCGATATTTTTTGGCGTGCGCCTCGCTGCCCGTCGCAATCCCGCAGTTGAGTTCGCTTTGGATCGTTACAAGCTTCAAATCCCGATCATCGGCCCGGTCCTGCGCAAAATAATCCTTTCCCGATTCACCTCCAGTTTCGCAATGATGTACGCAGCCGGAATCACGGTGCTGGACGCACTTCGCAGTGCCGAGGAGATCCTGGGCAACAGGCCTCTCGAAGAAGCGCTACGCAGCGCCGGCCGGCAGATTGCCGACGGCAAGGGCATGACGACCGCATTCCAGGACGCCGGACTCTTCCCGCCGCTCGTGATCCGGATGCTGAAAATTGGCGAGAGCACGGGCGGACTCGACAGGGCGCTGCTGAATGTGAGCTACTTTTACAATCGGGAGGTGCGGGAATCGATCGGGAAAATGCAGGCCATGATCGAACCGGCCCTCACCGTGGTGCTTGGTGCGCTGCTCGGATGGGTGATGATTTCGGTACTGGGTCCGGTTTACGACACGATCAGCAAGTTGAAATTCTGATGCAAACCGTCCATGTCTGACCGCCGCCTTCTCTATTTCACGTCCAATAGCCACCAGCTCTATTTATGGAGAGGCGGGCGACTCGACCTGGAGGGAGTTTTTGCCGACAACGAAGAGGGCGTGGGCGAATTCCAGAACTTCGCGAAACGGCATGCGAAGTCGCTCTATTACATTCTTGCCGACTTCGCCGGCGAGGATTTTCACGACGAAATGATTCCCTGGCTTCGCGGGGGGGACAGACAGGCGGTAATTGAGCGTCGGCTCGCCCAGCGATACCGCGATACACGGCTCGCAGCAGCGCTTTCGCTCGGGGCCATTGCAGTCGCTGGAGAGCGACGCAACGAGCGGCTCTTGTTGGCGTCGTTCACGAACACGCAACAGTTTTCGCCTTGGCTGGATGCCCTGGCCGGCGCAGGCGCAAAGCTGGCAGGCGTCTATTCTGTTCCCCTTGTCGCGCCGGCAATCGCCGCAAGGCTTGCGACCAAAGTTGGCACCAAAAGCAACAGGCTGTTCGTCGTTTCGATGAATAGCGCCGGATTGCGTCAGAGTTTTCTCGAAGATGGAAAGCTGCGCTTTGCCCGCCTGGAACGAACCGGGGAAATGGGCCCCGATTCGCTCGCCGCCTTCGTACGATCCGAAACACTGCGGCTCGTGCAATACCTGTCAAGCCTTAGGGTATTGCCTCGCGAGGGTCCTCCGATCACCGCGATAGTCATCACACCCTCCGGTCAACGCTCGATTTTCGAGCAAGCGCTGCCGTCTGATGGACGCCTTACATTCCGTACCATCGAGCTTCCCGACGCCGCGCATGCTTGTGGCTTGAAAGCATCGGACGGCATTGGCGCCGAGCAGTTGTATCTTCATCTGCTCGCAAAGCGCGCGCCAAAAGACCAGTTTGCCCGAAGCGAAGACCGCAAAGGCTTTTTGCTGTGGCAACTGCAACGAGGTCTCGTGGCGGCCGGAGCAATCGCACTTGCGGCCTGCACGGTGTTTGCAGGCGCCAAATGGATAGAGCTAATGTCGATCCGCGACCAGACCAGCCTGCAATTGGGCGAAACGAGAAGCGCCGAACAAGAATACCAGCGCGTCACGGCTACCTTCCCCGTAACCTTGACTACTACCGAGAACCTGAAGGCTACCGTCAACGAATTTCGCTCGATCGCGGCCCGCTCGGCGGTGCCCGGCCCGGCCTTCAGTTACATTTCACGTGCGCTAGAGCAGTTCCCCCAGATCGAACTGGATCAGTTGTCGTGGCGAGTCGACCGCCCCAGCGCCAGCGACAAAGCGCCACCGGATCCATCAGCGCCGATTCCTGCGACCGCCGGGATTGCTGCCGCGAGCGGCTCGCCCCAGGGCGATTTCTCCCAATTGCTCGAGATATCCGGTCATGTCAATTCGACACAGCGTTCTGATTACCGCGCGATCACCGCGCAGGTACAGAGCTTCGCAGACGCGCTGCAGGTCGATCGTTCCTACGAGGTTGTCCGCACGCAGCTGCCTTTCGACACCACATCGGCCGGGACGCTATCGGGAGACATAGGGTCTTCGGAGAGTGGAGACACGCCTCGATTCACCGTCATTGTGGTGCGAAGGGCAGCCAAATGAACTTCACTGCCGCAGAATTTCGCAAGCTCATATTACCGGTCGCGATGGCGTTGTTGCTGGGCGGTGCCGGGGCGGCACTCATCTGGCTTGTAAATGAGCAGCTGATCCGCGCCAACGTGACCTTCATGACCGTGAAAAAGGATCGCGTTCAGGCCAAGGAACGATTGGCGCGCATCAGCGAGGAGGAACGCGAGGTCAAGGAAAGGATCGAGGTTTATCGCCGACTGCGCGATTTGCACATCATCGGCAAGGAACGCCGGCTCGATTGGGCCGACGCGATCCAGCGAATCCGCGTTCAGCGCGAGATGCTCGACGTTCGCTACCGGATCGAACCTCAAAAAGTCTTGATGTCGATCCCGGGCAAGCCGGGCAAAGTGGATTTCAATGTGAGCGTTATGCGGCTGGAACTGGCGCTGCTTCACGAGGGCGACTTGCTCACTTTCCTCGATGACCTGAAAAATGCCGGAAATGCGTACGTCTCGGTGCGGCGCTGCCTCATTACGAGGTCCGGGGCCGCCGCGTCGCCGGCGGGCACGCTGACCCTCACGCCGCGTCTCAGGGCGGAGTGCCAGATAGACCTTATCACCGTGCTCGATGCCGGGGCCAAAGCATGAAAGTGGGTCGTTCACTCTTGATGAGCATTGCAATGCTGCTTTCGCCGGCCGCGATTGGCAACGATCTGGGCAGGCTTTTTTTCACGCCGGAACAGCGTGCCGCGCTCGATGCCCGGCGAAAAGCCCGCATTCCGGACAAACCGGCCGCCATGGTCGTCGAGTCGCCGGTTACCCGCCTTGACGGTTTCGTCTCGCGCGGCGGAGGCAAGTCGACAGTGTGGGTGAATGGTGAGGCCGTTCCGGAGGGTGCGCATCCCGAAGGACTGCGCGTGCGCCCGCGCCGTTCCGATTCCTCTCGCGTTACCGTGGACATCGGCGAGACCGATAGCCAGGTGGATTTGAAGATTGGCCAGTCTTTCGATCGGGCGACCGGCGAGGTAAAGGATTCGCTTGACGGCGGGGAAATCAAGGTCAATCCCCCTTCCCGCAAGAAATGACCGGCCGCGTCCGCATGGCGCCCCCTAGGCGCAAGCAATCCGGCCTGATCTTGCTGCTGCTCGTCGGTGTGCTGGGCCTGGGAGCAACGTACATGATGCTTCGTGCATTCAACGTTGCGGCCGAGTTCAACACGTCGGGACAACTCAAGAACGCCCTCATCCTGGAAGAAGCAAAAGCCGCGCTTCTGATGTATGTCTCCGCACAGGCGGCGACCGAATCGTACCCGGGCAAGCTTCCGTGCCCCGAAGACATCTCAAAAATCGGGACAGCCAATGAGGGCCGGACGCAGACCTACTGCTCTCTGCCTGCCGTAGGGCGCCTGCCTTGGAAAACCCTCGGATATGCCAATGCACCCCTTGATTTGGACGGCGAACGACTCTGGTATGCGGTCTCGCCGGGCTTCAACCGCGCAAGTGTTGGCACAACCTTGAAGATCAACAGCGACACTACTGCAGGCCTGACTGTGGATGACAGCCCCGCACGCGCGGTCGCACTGATTTTCTCGCCGGGACGCGCTCTCGCCGGACAGGGCAGATCGACGGTGACTAGCGCCAGTCCTCCTGTCGCGGCGAACTATCTCGACCTCGAGAACGCCACGCTCGACGTCAAGTTCGCCACCCACGGGCCCGCCGGCAGCGTCAGCACAGTTTTCAATGACCAAGTCGCAATCGTGTCCCACCGGGATCTCTTCGCGGTTGTCGAACCGGCGGTGGCGAAGAGGCTCAGCGATACCCTGGTCACCGGGACCAAACCGCTTACCGCCATCTATGCCTCAGCCAGCTGGGGAGCCTCGGCCGCCGCACCTGTGTTCCCTTACGCCGCGCCATTCGGAGATCCGGGGACAAGCACCTTTCAGGGTACGAGTGGGACCAGCCAAGGGCTGTTGCCGGTCACATTTTCGACCACGCCGGGCGACGCGACCCAGTATTGCAACTCGGCAACGGACGGCCCGCGCTGCGATGCCACTTTCGTCAAGTGGAGCTCTTTTCAGAGTATTGTCAAACAGAGCGGAGGCATGACCCTGTATGCGTCGCCTGCGCCAAACTGCACAGTGACGGATTCCCAGCTTTCGTGCAACATTTACACCGACAATACCGGCACCCTGACCATTAACCTTATGGCAACGGCCAGCAACGTGGCCATGGCGCTGCGGCAACTGGATGCGGATGCCCCGTCTATAAGCGATTTCAGTTCCGTCGGGCGCACGGTTAGCGCAATTCTCAACACCGACGGATCTTCCCTGATCACCTTTCAGGGCCGGGTGGTCAGTTCGGGAGCGCTCGGCTCTTACGGATGTACGGGAAGCCCCTGTTACGAGCGAACTTTCTCCATCCCAATTCGGATATTCGCTGATCACCCGATCGTCAACAGTTCCGATTCCGAATACGGCTGGTT
>JANMXB010000133.1:0-8394 GCA_031380765.1 Pseudomonadota bacterium
TACTCGTGCATCTCGGCCTTGATCCAGTGGATGGCGAACGACACCAGCCGCACACCGCGCTCGGGGTCATAGCGCTTGACCGCCTTCATGAGGCCGATATTGCCTTCCTGGATGAGGTCGGCATGGGGCAGCCCGTAACCCAGGTACCCTCGCGCGACGGAAACCACGAGACGCAAGTGCGAAAGGACAAGCTCGCGCGCGGCGCCGAGGTCTTCGCTATCCCGGTAGCGGCGGGCGAGCTGCTGCTCCTGCTCCTGCGTGAGGAGCGGAAAGCGGTTTACCGTCTGGATATAAGTGTCCAGACTCCCGGCCGGCATCGGTACCGCAAACTGCGTCGGGAGGTTCATCGTTGCTTGCATGGATCGATCTCCTTTGAGCACCATTTTAGCACTCACGGCATTAGAGTGCCAATCCCGGCGGGAGTTCCCAATTTCTGGCCAATCACGTTTACTGTGGCTGTATTCCCCGTAAGTATATGCTCACAGACGAGTATGCACCCAGCCACCCCAACAGCCCCGCGAGCGCCCCCACTGCCAAGGCGTCCCCGGGGGCTAGAAACGCGAGCTCGAAGCTCGACCCGTAGGTTTCGGACAGCAGCCGGACCCCGCGGTTCAGCAAAGCCAGACCGCCGGCCAGGATGGCCAGGCCGACTCCTCCTCCCGCGAGCCCCTGCATCGCCCCCAGGTAGTAGAACGGCCTGCGAATGAAGGCGTCGGTGGCACCAAGCAAGCGCGCCAGTTCGATCTCCTCGCGGTGGGTGAGGACCTGCAGCCGGATCGTGTTGAAAGTCACTGCAACCATGCCGGTAGCCAGCAGTGCGCCCAGCAGTGCAATCCCGGCGCGGCCTATGCCGATCAAAGCGGCGAGCCGGCGTACCCAGCCGGAATCGGCCTGCACATAGCCGACCCCTGGCTCCTTGCCAAGCTGGGCAGCCAGGCCATCGAGCTCGGCCGGATTGACGTTGCGCAGCTTGACGACGAAAGCATCCGGCAGGGGATTCTGGTTCAAAGCGGCAATGACCTCCGCGATGCCTTCGGTTTTCTTCAACTCGGCGAGGGCTTGCGCGCGTGGAACGAAGCGCACTGCGCCGATGCGCGTTTCGCTCCGCAAGCGTTTTTCAAGGCCTTCCCGGTCGGCAATCCGCGCCGCGGGGTCGAGAAAAATGCTCAGCTGCGGCTCGAGCGAGAACCGGGTCGCGACGCTCTGCAGATTGCCCAGGAGCAGGTAGCCGCCGACGGGAAGCGAAAGCGCGATTCCGACGACGAGAATATTCAGCAGGCTGGCGGCGCGCTGGCCGGCAATCTTGCCAAGCGCGTCCCCGAGAGCGCGCCAATGCTGGGACAGCCACGCGCTCATTGCGGGCCGCCCCCCGATACGAGCTCGCCATTCTCCAGCTTCAATACGCGCCTGCCTCCTCCCTCGAGCAGAGTCAGGTCGTGCGTCGCGATGAGGACGGTGACGCCTACCTGCTGGAACGACACGAATATCTCGACGATGCCGGCGGCGGAATCCGCATCGAGATTGGCAGTCGGCTCATCCGCTATCAGGATCGCAGGCCGGTTCGCGACGGCGCGTGCAATCGCCACGCGCTGCTGCTCGCCGCCCGAGAGCTGCACCGGGTTCGATTTCTCCCGCGCGATCAGGCCGACCTTGTCGAGCGCGGCACGGGCTCGCTTCGCCGCTTCCCTGGGCGCGAACCCGCTGAACGACAGCGGCAGCAGGACGTTGTCGAATACGCTGCGGTCGTAAAGCAGTTTCTGGTCCTGGAAAACCAGGCCGAGGTTGCGCCGCAGGAAAGGCACGGCGGCCGGCTTGATTGCCGAAACATTCTGGCCATTGACGATCACCGAGCCGCTGGTCGCGCGCTCGATGGCGGGAATAAGCTTGAAGAGTGTCGATTTTCCCGCGCCCGAGCGCCCGGTGAGGAACACAAACTCGCCCGCGCCGATCGAGAAACTCACATTCCTCAGCGCTTCCTGCCCGCCCGGGAAGCGCTTGGACACGTTCGAAAACCTAATCAATGAGCGCCTCGGTGAAATCGCGCGCGCTGAACGGCCGCAGATCGTCGATGCCTTCGCCCACACCGATGAAATACAGCGGCAGCGGGCGCTTCGCCGCCTGCGTCGATCGCACATGCGCAATGGCCGCCACCACGCCGCCCTTGGCGGTACCGTCGAGCTTGGCGAGCACAAGGCCCGTCAGTCCCACCGCGTCATCGAAAGCCTTGACCTGGTTGAGCGTGTTCTGCCCGGTATTCGCGTCCAGCACGAGGATCACTTCGTGGGGCGCGTCGGGCATGACTTTGGCGATCACGCGCTTCACCTTGCGGATCTCCTCCATCAGGTGCAGCTGCGTCGGCAGGCGGCCTGCCGTGTCCGCCAAAACGATATCGATGCCGCGCGCGCGCGCGGCGCTTACGGCGTCGTAAATCACCGCGCTCGGATCGCCTGACTGCTGCGCGATCACCGTGACGCCGTTGCGTTCTCCCCAGATCGCGAGTTGCTCGCGGGCCGCGGCGCGAAACGTGTCTCCGGCAGCAAGCAGCACGCTCTTTCCATGCGCCTGGAAATACTTCGCCAGCTTGCCGATCGAAGTCGTCTTGCCCGCACCGTTGACGCCTGCAATCATGATGACCAGCGGTTTGGCGCGCTCGAGATCGAACGGTTTCTCGAGTGGCGCGATCAGCCTCGCCAGTTCCTCGCGCAGCAGGACCTTGAGCCGCGCAGGCTCGGTGGCGCCTTCCTTGCGCACCCGGGCGCGCAAGGCTCTGAGCAGTTCCGCCGTCGCCTCCACGCCGCAGTCCGCGCCAAGCAGGGCGGATTCGAGCTCGTCGTACAAGGCCTCGTCGATCTTGCCTCGAACGAACAGATCGGTGAGCAGCACATCGCGCGTGCGCGACAGGCCGGTCTTGAGCCTGTCGGTCCACGACGGGTTGTCCTGCGAAGGTTTTTTCGTGAAGCCGAACATAGGGAACCCGCGGCCGGGAAAGCCGCTAAGATGGGGCTGCATTTTAGCAAACGCCCCATCTCAACTTGGCCAAATCCAGGGACGCTTTTCGCGGTCACGTGCGCATCATCGGCGGGGCGTGGAAAAAAAGCGTGCTGCGCTTTCCGGCGGTCGAGGGGTTGCGGCCCACCCCCGACCGGGTGCGCGAAACGCTTTTCAACTGGCTCGGTCAGGACCTCTCGGGGCTGCGCTGCCTCGATCTCTACGCGGGAAGCGGTGCGCTGGGCTTCGAAGCCGCGTCGCGCGGGGCGTCCCGCGTCGTGCTCGTCGAACGCGACGCGGAGGCGGTTCGGGCCATGCAAGCCAATGCGGCACGGCTTGCGGCCGGCACGCTGGAAATTCGCAGCGGCGAAGCACTGGCCTGGCTGTCGGCGGCCAAAGAGCGGTTTGACGTGGTTTTCCTCGACCCCCCCTTCAGGCAGAATGGGCTCCCCGAAGCGCTCGTGCGCCTGCCGGGGGTCCTGGTTGCGGGTTCGCGCGTTTATGTGGAAGCGCCGGAACCGCTCGATGCCGGGCGCGGCTGGCGCGAACTGAAGCGCAGCCGGGCAGGCGCGGTCAGTTACCAATTGCTGGAGTGGAACGATGATCTCAGCGGTCTACCCGGGGACGTTTGATCCCCTCACGCGCGGGCACGAAGACCTCGTCCGGCGCGCGTCCGTGTTGTTCGGCACGGTCATCATCGGAGTGGCCGACAGCCGCGCGAAGAAGCCGTTCTTCACGCTGAACGAGCGCGTGGACATCGCGAAAGAGGTGCTCAAAGATGTCGCCAACGTCAAGGTCGTGGGATTCAGCGGGCTGCTCATCAATTTCCTCCACGAGCACAATGCACGCGTGATCATGCGCGGCCTGCGCGCCGTATCGGATTTCGAATACGAATTCCAGCTCGCCGGCATGAACCGCAATCTCTATCCCGACATGGAAACGGTTTTCCTCACGCCTTCCGAGCAGCACATGTTCATTTCCGCCACGCTGGTGCGCGAAATCGCGACCCTGGGCGGCGACGTGTCGAAATTCGTCCACCCCCTGGTGCGCGACAAGCTCAGGGAAAAGGTAAAGTCGCTCGGGGACTGAAGACCCGAAACGCCGCTTGCGCGGTGCAGCCTACTTCTGGCAGTCCGGACAATAAAAAGTAGCGCGCTGGCCCATCACGACCCGGCGGATCGGCATGCCGCACTTTCTGCACGGGTCGCCCGCTTTTGCGTAGACCCAGTAGTTCTGCTGCGCGTAGCCGGAGCTGCCGTCGCTGTGCACGAAATCGCGCAGGCTCGATCCACCAGCGCGGATTGCGGCCTTCAGCGTAGTTTTTACTTCGGCCACAAGCTTCCTGCAGCGCTCCATCGAAAGGCGCCCTGCCTTCGTGCGCGGATGGATGCCGGCGCGGAAAAGGCTCTCGTTGGCGTAGATGTTGCCCACGCCGACCACGTTCTTGGCGTCCATCAGAAAGAGCTTGATCGCGACACGATGGCCGCGGGATAACGCATGAAGCTGTGCGGCGCTGAACGACGCCGACAGCGGTTCCACCCCGAGCCCGGCAATAAGCTTATGTGCATGAGGGCTTTCAACGGTCCACAGCACTGCGCCAAACCTGCGCGGGTCGCGCAGCCGCAGGATTTCGGGGCCCAGCGCGAGGTCGAAGTGATCGTGTTTTTCCGGCGGTGCGCCACGCTGAACAATCCGTAAGCTTCCGGACATGCCCAAGTGCAGTATCAGATGCCCCCGGCCGCAGTCCACAAGCAGATATTTTCCGCGCCGTTTCACCGACAGGATCGTGCAGCCGGCCAATCCGCCGACCTCGGCCGACACGCGCCAGCGCAGTCGCGGTTCGCGCACGTCGATCCCAGTGATCGTTCGCCCGGTCAGATGGGGTTCGATGCCGCGGCGCGTGATCTCGACTTCGGGGAGTTCGGGCATGGGAGAACTTTGCGGCGTACCCCGGGTCGAAGGCGGGGTGTTTGTGTGGTCCGCGCTTGTGCGGAGCGGCAAATATACCTAATATGTTCCGTGACCGACAGCGTGTTGCCCCTCTTCCTCCGCCCCGTGTTATTTCCAAAATTCCCCCGGATTCTCAGCGCAACCGCCCTGCGGTTGAGTCTTGCGGCGCTTGCTTTCGCGTTCGCTGCGACAGCGCTGGCGCAATCGGACTCGAAAGACGATGACGACGATGACGACGATGCGCCTCCGGCAGCCAGCGCCCCCGCGTCCAGGAAAGACGATGCGTCGCTGCCGCAGCAGGACCTGACCGAGCCGGTTCTTCTCGGCCTGCTCGTGGCGGAAATCGCCGCCCAGCGCGACAACAGCGGTTACGCCGCGCAAACGTATGTCGATCTCGCGAAGCGCACCAAGGACCCGCGCATTGCGCGGCGCGCGGCCGAGGTGGCGAATTTCGCGCGGCTTCCCAACCTTGCGCTCGAATCGGCAAGGATCTGGTATGAAGCCGAGCCTGGATCGATCCTGGCGCTGCAAACCGTGAGCGGGTTGCTGATCGGCGCTCGCCGCGTCGAGGAAGCCGAACCCTACCTGGTCAAGCTGTTTGCGAGCACCGACGTGGCCGCCACGAACGGGTTCATGCAGATCAACCGTTTCCTCGCATCCAACCCCGACAAACCCGGCAACCTGGCGATCGTAAGAAAACTCGCCGCCGGATATCCTTCGCTCCCGCAGGCGCATTTCGCCGTTGCGCAGGCAGCGGCAGCGATTGACGACGATGCCCTTGCCCTCGGCGAAGCGCGGCGCGCAGGCCAGCTGAAGCCCGACTGGGATCTCCCGGCGATCTTCGAAGCCCAGTTGCTGCAGGCCAAGGCCCCTGCCGAAGCACAATCGCGCCTCGGTGCGTATCTGCAAAAGTATCCAGGATCGCGCGAGGCGGGGCTCAGTTACGCCCGGCTGCTGGTGCTCGACAAGAAAACCCCTGAAGCACGCACGCAGTTCCAGTCGCTGCTCAAGGCGTTCCCGGAAAGCCCGGAAGTGCTCTATTCAGTCGGCCTCCTTTCCGTCCAGCTCAAGGATTACGACGCGGGCGAAGCCTATCTCAGCCGTCTCCTGCAAACGCGGTTCCGTGACAAGGACGGGGTGCGGTTCACGCTCGGCCAGCTCGCCGAGGAGAGGAAGGACTTTCCCGGCGCGCTCAAGTGGTATTCGCAGATCGAATCGGGCCAGCAGTTCATTGCGTCGCGGTTGCGCTATGCGCAGATCCTTTCCAAGCAGGGCAAGCTTGCGGAGGCCCGCGAATACCTGCGCAAGGTCAACGCGGGCGAGCAGCAGACCCAGATGCTCATAGCCGAAGCGCAGCTGCTGCGGGACGCCAATCAGAACGCCGAGGCTTTCAAGGTGCTGAACCAGGCGCTGGAGGCACAGCCCGACCAACCCGATCTCCTGTACGACCATGCGCTCACGGCCGAGAAGCTCGAGCGCTACGACATCCTCGAGGCCGACCTCACCAAGCTCATCAAAATCCGCCCCGACAACGCACACGCCTACAACGCGCTGGGATACTCGTTCGCGGACCGCAACGTGCGCCTCGAAGAAGCCAGGAAGCTGATCGAGAAAGCGATGGTCCTCGCCCCCGAGGACCTCTTCATCGTCGACAGCCTGGGCTGGACTTTCTATCGCATGGGCGATTTTCCGCGGGCGATAGAAGCGCTGCGCCGCGCGTGGAATGGACGGCCCGACGGCGAGATCGGCGCGCATCTAGGCGAGGTCCTCTGGGTATCAGGCGATCGCGAAGGCGCCGAGCGGATCTGGCAGGAGGCCATGAAAAACGCGCCTGACAACGAGGCGCTGCAGAAAACCATCAAGCGCTTCAAGCCCTGACGCCCGGGCGCGTCGAACCCGATCGTGATGCACTTCCTGCGGGCCCTTGCATTTCTGGCGGCGCTCGCGGCGGCAGGCTGCGCACAACTGCAGCCGGCCCCCCCGCAGGAATCCGTCGAGTTCGAGCTCGCCGCCCGCATCGCCACACGCTACCGGGAAGAAGCCGCCAGCGGTAACGTTGCATGGCGCCACTCGCGGGAATCCGACGAGATGCTGATTACTTCGCCGGTCGGTTCGAGCATGGCGCGCATCGTGCGCACGGGCAATGAAGTCGTCCTGACCACGGCCGGCCAGAAGGAATACCGCGCCAATGATGCCGAAGCGCTCACCGAGCAGGTGCTGGGTTTCCGCTTGCCTCTGGCAGGACTCACCGACTGGGTGCGAGGGCGGCAGATCGAAGGCACCGAGGCTTCGGTCGTGCGCGACAGGGAAGGGCGCCTGGCCTCGCTCAAGCAGAACGGCTGGAGCGTCGAATACCAGGAATTCCGTCCCGACGGCCTGCCCGTGCGCATGAAGCTGACCTATCCGGGCATCGAATTGCGCCTCGCGATCCACGAATGGAAGATCGCCAGGCAGTGAACTGGTATCCGGCACCGGCAAAGCTCAATCTCTTCCTTCACGTGCTGGGCCGCCGCAGCGATGGTTACCACGACCTGCAGACCGTATTCAGGCTGATCGAGCGCGCCGACGAAGTCGGCATCTCGGCGCGCAGCGACGGTGTCATCCGCCGTACGAACGAAATACCGGGGGTGGATTCGCAATCGGACTTGTGCCTGCGTGCCGCGCGGGCGCTGCGCGAAACCGCGGTTGCGCGCGCGGCAGGCGCCGCAATGCTGGGCGCCGACATCGCCCTCGAAAAGCGGCTGCCGATCGGGGGCGGCCTGGGTGGCGGATCGTCGGACGCCGCCACCGTCCTCCTCGCTCTGAACCGCCTCTGGGATCTCAGGCTCACCCGCAGCGAGCTCATGGCGCTGGGCCTCAAGCTGGGGGCCGACGTACCGGTATTTCTGTTCGGCACCAGCGCCCTGGGCGAGGGCGTGGGCGAGCGCCTCGCAGCGCTTCGTCTGCCCCCCGCGTGGTACCTTGTCCTGACACCGCAAGTCTCGGTATCCACAAAAGAAATCTTCTCCTCGGTCGCGTTGACACGGGATACCAAACCGCTCAAAATACCGCCCTTTTTGCCGGGTCTTGGGAAAAACGACCTGCAGCCGGTCGCGACCGCCCTTTATCCCGAGATAGCCGCGCATCTGGATTGGCTTTCTAAGCACGGCGATGCGCGCATGACGGGCTCCGGAGCTTGTGTCTTCGCGGAGTTCGGTACGGAAGCCGAAGCGCGCGCGGTCGAGGCGCGGTTGCCGGGGAGCATGCGGGGCTTTGTGGCCCGCGGGCTGGACCGGCACCCGCTTCGAGACTGGACTGCGGGCGAGTAGGCAGCAGGAAACGATTTGGGGAGTCGCCAAGCTGGTTAAGGCACCGGATTTTGATTCCGGCATGCGAAGGTTCGAATCCTTCCTCCCCAGCCACGATTGATTGTGCTTGAGTGACGAATTGAGAATATGGCCAACCTGATACCGACGA
>JANMXB010000139.1:0-6012 GCA_031380765.1 Pseudomonadota bacterium
GCTTCACGACGCAAGGGAAGAATCATCCGCCGATCTTATCGCACCGGGCCCTGTCCGCAGCGCGGGTAAATGCGCCCGCCGTCGGCAATCGCCATCGCGACCAGGATCTGGTCGGGACGCGGGGCATCGGCGTCTTGCGCCGAGGCGCTTCGGCCGCAAGCGGTAAACGTACCGGTACCAGCACAGAAATGGCGTAAGAGTCAGTGCCAGAGCGGAGATTTCGAATTAATCCTTGAGATTATGGGCGCGGCGCGCATCGATCCGGCGCACGGTTTCCGCGGTCTGCGCGTCCGCCGGACACTAGCCGCGGCGAAGGGTCTCGCGGATCGCGGCGAGCGTTTCGGGCCCGGGGTCGCCGGCTGCGAGGTCCGGCGGCTTCGGCCACGTCGTGTCCTGCCATGTCAGGCCGCCGAATTTGCGCTCGGTGGCGTAGCGCGGGAAGACATGGAAATGCACGTGCTCATCGACCATCATGAGCATGAGGTAGTTGATCTTGTCGAAGGCGAACTGCCGCCTGATGACCGCTTCCACGTCGCCGACGACTTGCGAGAGCTCGGCGTTCTCGCCCGCGTCGACTGCGGACCAGGCGACTGCGGGCCGGTTGAGCGAAAGGACCGAGGCGGCCAGGGTTGCCTGCGCCGGGCGTACCGACCAGGTCCAGTGGCGGTAGCGTCGCACCTCGAGCTCGGCGAGACGGAATTTGGCGGCGAAAGCCTCGAAAGCCGGCGTTGTTGTCGACGCGGTCATACGGCGCCTGCCGAGAAAAGTTTATCGATGGCCATTGGATCGTAGCCCAGCTCACCGAGAATGGCGCGCGTGTGTTCCCCAATCCCTGGCACGGCCCCGATGTCCGGCTCGAGTCCCGCGATATTGAGGGGCGGGATCATCACGTCGAGCTTTCCTGCGGGCGATTCGATCCTGCGCCAGCGGTTACGCGCTTCGAGCTGCGGGTGATCCCAGAATTCCTGCATGGTGTTCAGCCGGGCGTTGGCGATGCCGGCTTGCTCGAGGCTCGCGACGATCTGCGCCGCGCTCCGGCCGGCGAAAGCGGCTTCGATCAGCGCATTCAGTTCGGCGCGATGCACATTCCTCGCACTGCTCGAAGCGAAGCGCGCGTCCTTCGCCAGCGGGGGCTGGCCGAGGACCTGGTCGCAGAAGCGGGCGAATTCGCGCTCGTTCTGGATGCCGAGGAAAACCGTTTTTCCGTCGCCCGCCCTGAACGGCCCGTACGGTGCCATGGTGGCGTGCGCCGCGCCGGTGCGCGGTGGGGGGGTGCCGCCGTAAGCGGTGAAATAGGCGGGAAAGCCGAGCCACTCGCCGAGCGATTCGAACATCGAGATGTCGAGTGTCGCGCCCTCATTGGTCGTGGCGCGCCTGAAAAGCGCCGCGAGGATCCCGGAGAACGCATACATGCCGGCAGCGATATCGGCGATCGGAATGCCCGCCTTCGACGGGGATTCCGGCGTGCCGGTCACCGAAAGCATGCCGGTCTCGCACTGCACGAGGAGGTCATACGCGCGCTTGGCGCTGTAGGGGCCGTTCTCGCCGTAGCCGGAAATGGCGCACCAGATCAGGCGGGGGTGCCTCGCGCGCAATTCCTCGGCGCCCAGCCCGAGCCTGGCCGCGGCACCGGGCGCAAGGTTCTGGATGAAGACGTCCGCTTGAGCGACGAGCTTTGCGAGGATCGCCTTTGCTTCAGGGTGCTTGGCGTCGAGCGACAGGCTTTCCTTCGACCGGTTGACCCAGACGAAGTGCGACGAAAGTCCTTTGACCGAGGTGTCGTAGCCGCGCGAAGCGTCGCCAACGCCAGGGCGCTCGATCTTGATCACGCGCGCGCCGAGTTCCGCGAGCTGCCGCGTGGCGAAAGGCGCCGCGATGACCTGCTCCAGAGCGACGACCGTGATTCCCGCCAGCGGAAGGACCGGCTTACTCAAAGCCGATCGTCATGCCGGACAACTCGTTGCCTTCGAACTGCGTCGACCACGTTTCGCCCGGCGCCACAGGGGCGGCATCGGTCAGCGTGCCGGTGCTGACGATTTCACCGGCCGCGAGCTGCGGGAAATCGGTTTGCGCGCCGAGCACTTCAACCAGATGCGCGAGGGCAAGCAGTGGGCTGTCGAGCACGTTGGAGCCCACGCCGCGGTCGACGACCTGGTCGCCTTTTCTGAGCGTGACCTTGAGCGCGGGCAGCTTGCTCGCGAGATATTTGATGCCGGCCACGGGAATCTTTCGCCCGACGATCAATGCGCCATGCAATCCGTTCGCGGCGGTGCTGTCGCCGACCTTCATCTGCCAGCCGGGAAGCGTGCACTGCACGATTTCTATCGAATGCGCGACCCATTCGATCGCTGCAAGGATTTCGGCCGGATCCTTCGATCGCGGCGGCCGCGCTTTGAGTCCAAAGCAGATCTCGGGCTCGATGCGCGGCTGCGAGAGCCCGGCCAGTTTCACTGTTGCGCTATTGTCGGGCGCGTCGGTTACGGTCCGGTCGTAGACAAATCCGAAAATAGGCTGGTACACCCCGTAACGCGGCCAGATTGACCGATTGGTGAAACCGATCTTGCGTCCCACCGGGCGCCAGCCCGCCGCGACGCGCTCGGCGTGCAGGCCGAGCGCGATCCTGTAACCTGCTTCGGCGCTTTCGATGTGGGCTTGTTCCATGGGCATCATTCTAATGGTGAAAGGCACAACGCCGGTTGCGCCCGGCCCCGGCGCGAGCGAAACTACGTCCGACCCATGGAAACGTATCTTATCTGGCTGCTGGCAGGCTTCGCGCTCGTGATCGTAGAACTGCTCACCGGCTCGTTCTATCTCCTCATGCTGGGTGTCGCGTGTTTTGGCGGCGCTGTCGTAGCGTATGCCGGGCGCGGGTTCGAGCTGCAAATCATCGTCGCCGCGATCCTGGCGGCGGCCGGCTGCTACGGTGCGCACGTCTACCGCGCAAAGAACTCGAGTGAGCAGATGGCCTCGGTCGATGCCGGTCAGCCGGCGAATTTCGAAAACTGGGTCGACGAGGGCGGCGGACTCGCGCGCGTGCGCTACCGGGGCGCGTCGTGGGATGCCCGCATCGACGGCAGCGGCGAGTTGCAGGCCGGCGCATTGCTCTATGTCGAGCAAATCGACGGACACACGCTGAAGGTCAGCAGGGCGCGCCCGGCCTGAGCCGGGCGCTTCACCGTAGAAAAGGGGGGGAGCATGTTTCCAAAATTGATCGCGGCCGTGATCGTTTCGGTCATCGCCGGCGCGTATCCACCGACGCGGGCGTACGCGGTGTGGATCTTCTTCATTGGCGTGATCGTCGTCTTCGTGATCGAGGCGGTGCGCATCGTGCCGCAGCAGCAGGCGTGGGTCGTCGAGCGGCTGGGCAAGTTCAGCGAAATCCTGCAGCCGGGCCTCAACCTCATCATCCCGTTTTTCGAGCGCGTCGCGTACACGCACAGCCTCAAGGAAGTGCCGCTCGACGTGCCCGAGCAGGTCTGCATCACGCGCGACAACACGCAGCTGGGCGTCGACGGGGTCATCTACTACCAGGTGATGGACCCGCGCCTCGCTTCCTATGGCTCGTCCAACTACATCACCGCCATCGTGCAACTGGCGCAGACCACATTGCGCAGCGAGATCGGCAAGATGGAGCTCGACAAGACGTTCGAGTCGCGCGATGTGATCAACCGCCAGATCGTTGCGTCCCTCGACGACGCCGGACGCAACTGGGGTATCAAGGTCCTGCGCTACGAGATCAAGAGCCTGACGCCGCCCGAAGCCATCCTGCGCTCGATGCAGCAGCAGATCACCGCCGAGCGCGAAAAGCGCGCGCTGATCGCCAAGTCGGAGGGGGAACGCCAGCAGGAGATCAATGTTGCGGATGGCGAAAAGCAGGCGGCGGTTCTGAAGTCCGAAGGCGACAAGACCGCGGCGATCAACCGCGCGCAGGGTGAGGCAACGCGCATCCGCCTGATCGCCGAGGCTTCCGCGGCGGCGATCCATGCGGTGGCCGAATCGATGAACGCACCGGGCGGCACGAGCGCCGCGAACCTCAAGGTGGCCGAGCTGTATGTGAATGCCTTTGCGCTGCTCGCCCGCACCAACAACACGCTGATCGTGCCGGCCAACCTGGGCGACATGGCCGCGATGGTGACCTCGGCGATGACCATGCTCGAGCGCGCCAAGCCGGGCCACGGCGCGGCGCCGGCAGCGACCCCGGCGCACGCTTAAACAGGAGACCCCCATGGCTGTTTCAGGAATGAATCATTTCACCATCCTCACCGACAACCTCGATGCGACCCTCGCGTTCTACAAGGAGCATCTCGAATTCTCGCCCGGACCGCGGCCGCCGTTCACCTTTCCGGGTGCGTGGCTGTACGCGGCCGGGGGCAAAGACGCGATCCTTCACGTGATTGCCGGACGCGAGAAGAAAGACCTCGTCAAAGGCGTGCTCGACCACATGGCCTTCACCGCGCAGGATCTCTCCGGAGCGCTGGCGAAACTGAAAGCGCACGCCATCGCCTATGAATTGCGCAAGCTTCCGTCATACGGGACCTGGCAGTTGTTTTTCGTGGATCCCAACGGCGCGAAGGTCGAACTGGATTTCGACCCTGCCGAAATCTCGCCTGAGGCACCGACCCCCAGGTGAAATGGCAGTTGACCACCGGCCGGGCGCGCATCATGGCGCCGCCGGCGCTTGTCTGGCAATGGGTCGCGGAGCCGCGCGGCTGGCCGGCATGGAATCCAAAAATCGAGGACATCGTCCCGTTTGTCGCCGAGGCGCCACGAGCGGGCTGGCGATTTCGCATCGCCTACCGGCTGCGCAAGAAGAAACAGCTGGCCGAAGCCGAGCTTGTCGAGTTTTTACCGAACCAGACGCTCGCGTGCCGGACCATGGGCGGCGATTTGAAACCCGGCGGCTGGATCCTCGAGACCTATTCGCTGCAGGCCGATGAAGACACCACGGTGCTCACCCACACCGTGGATCTAGCCCACTCGAAGATGCCTTATCTGGCGCGCTTCGCCGTTGTGTTCCTGACCAATGTGTTCAACTCCAACGGTGCCTTGGGCCACGTGCGCAACCTGAAAGCGCTGATGGAAGATGGCGTCCCCCCGCCCGCTACCTAGTCCACTTTTGCTCCGGAGTCGCGCACGATTTTGCCCAGCCTGGGGATTTCTTCGCGGATCAGCGCGGCGAGGTCATCCGGCGGCATGCCGCCCGCGTCAAGGCCGAGTTCCTGCAGACGCTTGGCCACGTCGGGGGACTTCAGCGCCTTCACGGTCTCGGCATAGACCCGCGCGTGGATCTCCTTCGGCAGTCCCGCCGGGGCGAACATCGCCTGCCAGGAACTGATGTCGAAACCGGGAATGCCGGTCTCGCCCAGCGTGGGCACTTCGGGCGCGACGAACGAGCGCTTCGCAGTCGTCACCGCGAGGGCCTTCAGCTTGCCGGTCCTGGTCGGCGGATAAGCGGTGGTCATGTTCTCGAAGCTCATCGAGATCGTGCCGCCCAAGAGGTCGGTCATCATCGGTCCGCTGCCCTTGTACGGGATGTGCTGCATCGACACGCCGGTCATCGTCTTGAAGAGCTCCCCCGACATGTGCTGCGAGGTGCCGTTGCCCGCCGAGCCGAACGAATACTTGTTGGGGTTCGCCTTGAGCAGCGCGATCAGCTCGGCCACGCTGTTCACACCCACGCTCGGATGCACGACCAGCATGTTCGGTAGCGTTGCGAGCATCGTGATCGGGGTGAAGTCCTTGATCGGGTCGTAGGGCAGCTTCGGATACAGCGTGACGTTGATCGCGTGCGAACTGATGGTGCCGCCGCCGAACGTGTAGCCGTCCGGGGCGCTTTTCGCCAGCAGCTCGACGCCGAGCGCGCCGGCCGCACCGGGCCGGTTCTCCACCACGACCGGCTGGCCGAGCGCATCAGCGAGTTTCGCGCCGATCATGCGGCCGAGAAGGTCGGTGGTGCCACCGGCGGCGAACGGGACGATGTAGCGGATGGGTTTGTTCGGCCAGGCCTGGGCG
>JANMXB010000140.1:0-1578 GCA_031380765.1 Pseudomonadota bacterium
CGGTAGATCTTCTTGGCGATCTTGTTCACTTTCTCCCAGAGCGTGTCCTGCTCGTCGTAGACGAACTTGAAGTCCGACTTCTGCTCGCACAGGCCGACCACGATGTTCGCAAGCTCGGCCGCGCCCTTGCCGCCCTCGCCCCAGTGCGAGGCCAGCACCACGGGCACGCCCATCTTCTTCATCCGGTCGTACAGCAGGTCGAGCTCGGCCTTGGTGTCGCTCGTGAACTTGTTGATCGAGACCACGCACGGGATGCCGTAGTTTTTCTGCACGTTCTCGACGTGACGCTCGAGGTTGACCATACCCTTGGCAAGCGCTTCCACGTTCTCGGTGGTGATCGTCTTGAGGTCCGCGCCCCCGTGGTATTTCATCGCCCTGACGGTGGCCACGATGACGGCGGCCGAGGGCCGCAGACCCGATTTTCGGCATTTGATGTCGATGAACTTCTCCGCGCCGAGATCGGCACCGAAACCGGCCTCGGTGACCACGTAGTCGGCCAGCTTGAGCGCCGCCTGCGTCGCGATGACCGAGTTGCACCCGTGGGCGATGTTGGCAAACGGCCCGCCGTGGATGAAAGCCGGGTTGTTCTCCAGGGTCTGCACGAGGTTGGGCTTCAGCGCGTCTTTCAGGAGCACCGTCATGGCGCCGTGCGCGTTGAGATCCCGGGCGCAGACCGGTTTCTGGTCGCGCGTGTAGCCCACCACGATGTTGCCGAGACGCTTTTTCAGGTCTTCGATCGAGGTGGCGAGGCAGAAAATGGCCATCACTTCGGAGGCGACGACGATGTCGAACCCGTCTTCGCGCGGATAGCCGTTGGCCGTGCCGCCGAGCGCGACCACCACGTCGCGCAGCGCGCGGTCGTTCATGTCCAGCACGCGCTTCCACTGGATGCGGCGCACGTCGATCCCCAGCTCATTGCCGTGGTGGATATGGTTGTCCAGCAACGCCGCGAGCAGGTTGTTGGCGAGCTGGATCGCGCCGAAATCGCCCGTGAAGTGCAGGTTGATGTCTTCCATCGGGACGACCTGCGCGTAGCCGCCGCCGGCAGCCCCGCCTTTCACTCCGAACACCGGCCCCAATGAGGGCTCCCTGAGGCAGATCACGGCTTTCTTGCCGATGTAGTTGAGCGCGTCGCCCAGACCGACTGTGGTGGTGGTCTTGCCTTCGCCGGCCGGCGTCGGGCTGATGGCGGTAACGAGGATCAGCTTGCCGTTCTTGCGGTTTTTCAGCGTGTCCAGGTACTCGAAGGAGACTTTAGCCTTGGTATGACCGTACGGCTCCAGGTGCTCTTCCGCGATGCCGAGTTTCTCGAGCGCGACCTTGTTGATGCGCTGCATCGTCGCCGCTTGGGCGATTTCGATATCCGATGGCATGAAAGTCTCCTGATCTTGTGGCAATGAATGCGGGGTCCGGTGCGCGGAACTATAGGGGCGCGGCAGCCCGCGCGCCCTTGATAGAAATCAAGCTGCCGAACGGCGCCTCAGCCGTACATCTCCTGCAGCGCGCGCCCCTTGCCGTAGCCTGGATCGCCCGGCGTCTCGCCGCCCCGCGTCACCCGGACCGCGCAATACTTGAACT
>JANMXB010000426.1:0-5945 GCA_031380765.1 Pseudomonadota bacterium
GCGCCCACACTTATCGGCTGTAAATTTTTAAAGAGCTGTGGTTGCGGGGGCAGGATTTGAACCTACGACCTTCGGGTTATGAGCCCGACGAGCTGCCAGACTGCTCCACCCCGCGTCCGAGTGAGAACGAGATTATAGCTATGTCCGGAAACGGGTGTCAACCCTTTCGGGCGATTAAATTCAGGGCTGCCCCTGCTTTTGGTGTGCCGCAAGTTCCGCCTCGGTGAAGCCCGCGATCAGGACGCGGTATCCGCGCTCGATTACGTCCGCCGACGCGCCGAATTCCATCGCGTGGCGGCGCACGTTTGCGGCCACTTCCTCAACTCTTGCGGGCGCGTGTACATCGGCGGCAGTCTTCTTGAAACGCGCGGCCTGCAGCACGTATTTTTCGCGCTGGGAAAGCAGCTTTACGATCTCGCCGTCAAGCCGGTCGATGTTCGCGCGCACTTCATCCAGGTGCGCGCATTCCGATACGGTGTTGTCGCTCGCAGTCACTGGAACCTCAGTCGGGCTTCGCGCCGGTGGCGCGGATGACTTTGCCCCATTTGTCAATTTCGGCATGCTGGAATTTTCTGAATTCCGCGGGCGTGCCGCCGACCACGTCGAAGCCAAGGTTGGAGAGCGTCTTCTTCGCCTCGGGATCGTGCAGGATGCGCTGCGTTTCATGCGCCAGCCGGTCGACGATCTCCTGCGGGGTCTTCGCCGGCGCGAGCAATCCGATCCATGCCAGCGACTCGAGCTGCGCAAACCCGAGCTCGGCAACGCTGGGGATTTCAGGCGCCTGGTCGCTCCTCTTGAGCGCGGTCACGGCGAGTCCTTTCATGCGTCCCGCCTTGATATGCGGCAGGACCCCCGGGGCGATCGCGAACATGGTCTGGATGTTGCCGCCCATCATGTCCGTCACCGCCTGCGGAAAGCCGCGATAGGGAATATGCACTAGGAAGACCTTCGCGTCGGCCTTGAGCAATTCCATCGTCAGGTGGGCGGCGCTGCCGCTGCCCGTGGTCCCGTAGGAAAGCTTTGCCGGATTGGAGCGCAGGTACTGCAGGAACTCATTGAAAGTGCTTACCGGCACCGACGGATTGACCACCAGAATCTGCGGAGCCGTGGCAAGCAGCGAAATTGCCGCAAGATCGCGTTCAGGGTCGTAAGGAAGGTTGTCGTAAAGGACCTTGTTGGTTGCGAGCGCAGCGTTGGTGCTGACCACCAGCGTGTAACCGTCCGGCGCCGACTTGGCCACCGCGTCGACGGCCACATTGCCACCCGCGCCGGCGCGATTCTCCACCACGACCGGCTGGCCGAGGGCCTCCTGAAGCTTCGGGGCGACCACGCGCGCGACGGTGTCCGGCGTCGTCCCGGGCGGAAAAGACACGACGATTCTCACCGGCCGGACGGGATACGCCTGTCCGAACGCTGCGGTGCAGAAGGACACTGCCGCCGCGCCTGCAATTGCCAATCCCAGAATTCGTCTCACTGAGCCCTCCAAGGCCTGTGTGTTTTTATTTATAAACAATAAGTTACAGTTACCACAAAAAACTTCAAACTTTCCAATCTGCGAGCCAGGCCAGTGCGGCCCGAAGAAGCCGCCTGCCTGCCTCGTTTTTCATCGATTGGACCGAATCCGGCCTGCACAGCAGTGCGACCTGTGGACGATCGACCGCCCAAGCGGCCAGGACCCATCCCTCCGATGTTAGGGCCGCTGCCCGCCAATTAGCTGGAAGATCTTTTATATCAATGACCTGCTTGGCATACATCCCAAGGTCCAGCGGACCAGCCCCGCCCAGAAACCCGGTCTCAAGCGTCTGCACCCTGACCCGCCGGGCGTATTTCGGTTCGGCGAGGGTTTTGATGCGGCCGCCGTGTGCCTCGAGCAGGTCGAGCGCGGCCGTGCCGAGGGCTAGCGTCGGACGCTTGCCGCCAGACCATTGCGCCATGTCCGCATGCCTGCCATCGCCGAGGATCGCGACCCCGCCGGCTGAAGCATTCGCAACTTCGGCGCCAACGCTCGCGAGGCAGTCCAGCAGCAGGGGACTCATCGAATCCCCGCCATCGAAATAGGACACCTTGAAGTGACGCTCGTTTGTCGCTTCCCGTATCGGCGGGCGCGGAGACTCCCCACAAAGCACGCGGAAAAGGGTTTCCGCCTTGAGGCGGGTCTCCTCCTCTTCTTTGTCAGGATCCGAATCGACGAGCAGGTTGCCTCCGGTGCGCACTTCGGCAACCCCTCCCGCGACTCGCGCTGCACGCAGCACGGTGAAAGCCTCCATGCTCCCATCGGTGCCGAGCCGCGCGACGGCCCCGGCATACCAGCCGCGCCATGAGGATTCGATTTCCCCGATTGCGCGCATCGCGGGAGGCTTGGGCATGCCGGTGACCGTTGCCGGCGATGCATGAGCGAGAAGGATATCGAATACATCTGCGCCGTTTCGCCGGCGACCGCGCGTATGGTCGATCGTATGGATGATGGTGCTAAAAAAATGGACCCGGCGCCGCGAAACAAGCTCGAGGGACCCGGGTGCGCAGACCGTCGCCTTGTCGTTGCGGTCCGAGTCGGCGCATGCGGCGAGCGCGGCGTCTTCCTTGTGAGAATTGAGCAGCGCGAGGACCTGGTCGGCATCCCCTATCGCGTCTGCGCCACGGCGATAGGTGCCGCAGACCGGTGCACTCTCGACATAGGTGGCGTCGGCACGCACCTGGACATCGGGCGACGCGCCGAACAGCGTCTCTCCCCCGCCGAGATTGAGGAAAAACATGGCCGGATAGGGATTGAGCCTGCGCAACGCGTCAAACGCAGCACTCGATTTGACACTGACGCGCCGCCGGAACGTCTGGCTCAGCACAAGCGAGTAAATGCCGCCTTCCCGCAGCCGCTCGACGCCCTGGCGCACGCGACTCGCATGGCCGCCCGGCGGAAGGTCATCCGCGTCCTGCTCCAACCGCACCGGTTCGAGCACCGCTGGCAGGTCAAGATGCGTCGCCTTGAGTTCGGGAAAGCGAAAACGCACCCACTTTGCCCCGCCGTCGCTCGTCACAAGCACGCGCTGGGGAAAAAACAGCGCCATCCGGCGTTTTCCATCGTCGGGAAGCGCAGCACCGACGGCCAGCCGGCCGTAGTCAAAACTGAATGCGCCGAAAAGGGCCAGTTCAGGGTGCGAAGGACCGAACAACGCCAGGAACTTGCGCAAAAGCGGGACGACGGGGTGCGGCGGGGACTCTGTGCCCTCGAATCGAATGACCAACGCGCCCTGCGCCGGCTCGAACGCGGCAAGCGGACGCACGAGCTCCAGCAGCGCGTGGCCGACTGGCGCCAGCGCGAGCACCTTCAATTCGTTTCCATCGAGAAAAAAGCCCAGCGAGGGTTCCGCGCACCCCATTGACCGGCGTTCGTAAAGCCCTTCAGCGTGGACGTCGCAGCCTAGCCACGCGCCATGCTGCGTATCGAGCGTCGCAAGGAATGTTTCTGCCGCGCCCGGCGCCGCCTGCGCCTCCGATCGCTCAACCCGGATCACCGCCGCGTCTCGAGATGGTGTTCCAGCAGCACCAACCGGTCGTTACCCCAGAACATGCGATCGTCGGCTCAGATGCGCTCCGTCTCGCCCTGGCGCGGCTGCCAGACCATGAGTCGCTTTTCGGCCAGGGTGACAAGGAAATCGAGCAACAGCGCGAATCCGGTGAGCACAAGGATGCCCGCAAACACAGTATTGATGTCGAAAGTCCCTTCGGCCTGCAGGATGAGGTAGCCGACGCCGCGCGAGGACCCAAGGTACTCGCCGACTACCGCGCCGACAAACGCGAGGCCGACTGAATTGTGCAGGCTCGCAAAGACCCAGCTCATCGCGCTCGGAACGTAGACATGCCGCAACAGCTGCTTGTGGCTTGCGCCAAGGATGCGTGCGTTTGCCAGCACGGTCGGGCTAACTTCTCGCACTCCCTGGTAAACGTTGAAGAACACGATGAAAAATACCAGCGTCACCCCAAGGGCGACCTTGGAGGCAATGTCGAGGCCGAACCACACGCTGAAGATCGGCGCGAGAATAACCCGCGGCATGGAATTGAGCGCCTTGATATATGGGTCGCAAAGCGCCGAGGCTACCGGATTGAGCGCGAGCCAGAGCCCGATGACCAGCCCGGAAACCGTGCCGATCACGAACGCGAGAAAAGTTTCCCAGAGCGTCACCCAGAGATGCTCGAAGATCTCGCCGGATGAAAACCATTGCCAGACACGGCCGAGAACCTTGAGCGGCTCGCCAAAGAAAAAGGCGGCCTTGCTCGCATCGTCGAAATACAGCGGCGGCACGATTCCCGGGACGGCAAGCACGTGCCAGAGGACAAAAAACGCAAGCAGCATTCCGACCTGCCACGCGCGCAGGTTGCCCTGCCGGGGCCGCAGCCGGGTCCAGAGCCCCCTACTGGATCCGGGTTCGTGCATAGCCCTTGAGAACCTCGTCTTTCATTGCGCGCCAGATCTGCGTATGCAGCTGGAGGAAGCGCGGCGTAAGGCGGATCTCCGCGACGTCGCGAGGACGGGGAAGGTCGATCGAAAATTCACCGATCGGGTGGGTGTCCGGACCGGCCGAAAGCACCACCACCCGGTCCGACAGCGAAATCGCTTCTTCCAGGTCGTGAGTAATGAACACGACCGACTTCCGGTTCGCCGACCATAGCTCGAGCAGTTCGTTTTCCATGAGCTGCCGGGTCTGGATGTCGAGCGCCGAGAACGGCTCGTCCATGAGGATGATCTGGGGATCCAGAATCAGCGTTTGCGCAAGCGCGACCCGCCTTCGCATGCCTCCGGAGAGCTGATGCGGGTAGCGATGCCCGTGTCCCGCCAGCCCGACACGCGCGAGCCAGTCTTCTGCCCGGCGCACCGCCTCGTCGCGTTCGACGCCACGGAATTCGAGTCCCGCGGTGACATTGTCCAGGCCCGTGCGCCAGGGCATCAGCGCTTCGGTCTGGAAAAGGTAGCCAGCCTGGCGATTGAGGCCCGCGAGCGGCTCGCCGAACACCTTGACGCTGCCTGCCGAAGGTTCGAGCAGGCCGACCGCGACGTTGAGCAGTGTGGACTTGCCGCAACCCGTGGGACCCACCACCGATACGAACTCACCCGGGGCGACGACGAGAGTCGCATCCTTGAGCGCGGTATAGCGCGAGTCCTTCGCGTCGCGCGCGAGAAACGTGACCGTAATGTTCTCGAGCGCTAGCGCGGGTGCCCCGGGCATCACCATCCTCGCCCTACTTCTTCCTGCCGTACTTCGCGAGCGCCCTCTTCGCGAATTCGTTGGTGTAGGTTTCGGCCAGATTGATCTTCGCCGGATCGAGCTGCGGATTGAACGAGGCCAGGGCCTTCAAGGTCGTCCGGGCGCCGGCCTCGGACATCATCCCGTCCCTGGAATACGCAGTCTTGACGTTGTTGAACGCGAACAGGTACATCGCCTTGTTGCCGAGCAGGTAGTCCTCCGGCACGGTCGCGAGCACCTGCTGGGGCGAGGCGTCCTGCAGCCAGAGCAGCGCGCGCACCATGGCATTGGTCAGCGCCTGGACGGTGTTCGGATTTTTCCTGACGAACTCGAGCGGCGAATAAAGGCTTGCGGCAGGCATCGGCCCGCCGAAGAGCTTTTCGGTCCCTTCCGGCGTGCGGGTCTCGGCAATGATCTTGACCTTGCCCTCCTTCTCGAGGATGGTCACCGCCGGATCGGTCTGCGAGATCACATCGACCCTGCCCTGCTCGACCGCGGCGATGACCCCGGCGCCGGCGCCGATGCCGACAATCGACACGTCGGTAGGCTTGAGTCCGCCCTTGGCAAGCAGGTAATTCGCCACCATGTTGGTGCTCGATCCCGGCGCGCTGACGCCGACCTTGAGTCCCTTCAGATCCTTCGGCGATTTGTAGCTTGCGGCACGCGAAGTCACGATTGCGACGCTGATCTGGGGTGCGGCACCGGAAA
>JANMXB010000160.1:0-7577 GCA_031380765.1 Pseudomonadota bacterium
TCGCCTGGGGCTTGACGGTGAGCTCCCACTCGCCCACGAGGAAGTCGTACTCCGCGGCCTCGGCGGCTGGGCAGAAATGGCCTCCGCGCTCCATCAGGGCAAGCGTTGCGTTCGGCAGGCGCGCAGCGAGCTGCTCCGAAAAGTAGGCCGGAGTGACCATGTCGTCTTTCGCGCACACGACGAGCGTCCGCTGTTTGATTCCCGGCAGCGCATCCCAGGCATCGAATGTCAAGATCGCATCGATGCGGGAGGCAAGGATCTCCTTCGGGGCGAGCCCCAGCAGCGATTTCTCCGCGCGCTCGTCGATCGCCGTGGCATTGGCGGTGAAATAGTAGGGCGCGAAGAGCAGCAGGTTGCCGAGTTGCGTGTATGCGCGCACGCCCTGGGTTTCCAGCACGGCCTTGCGTACCTCGAACAGCCGCCTGAAATAGGCATCCGCGCGTGGCCACGTTGACGACAGGATCAGGTCGCCGATGCGCTCCGCAGCGTGCGCCGCGAGATGCTGGCCGATGGCGCCGCCGGTCGAGTGGCCGGCGAAGTGGGTGCGGGCAATGCCCAAGTGGTCGAGCAAGGCCAGCGTGTCGTCCGCCATCTGGGCTATCGAGTATCGAATCGGCGAGTGCGTCGACTGGCCGGTGCCGCGATGGTCGAAGGTGATCACGCGGTGCGTTTGTGCAAACGCACCAAGCTGTGCCGTCCAGAACATCCCGAGGCCGCCGAGGCCGGCGACGAACAGCAGCGGCTCTCCCGAACCTTGTTCTTCGTAATACAGCCGGCCACCGCCATGCGGAGACTCCGGGAGGGGACACCAGGCCATGCGCGCTCCTTTTCGAAACGGCATCGTAGCGCAGGTTCACGTGGCAGGGGATTTGCTTTAACTTATGCCGATACGAACGAAGGAAGGACCGCATGAAACACGTCCACGCCGTACTCACGGGAATCGCGCTTTGCTGCACCGGCGCTTTGGCGAATGCCCAAACGTATCCAACCAAGCCGATCCGATGGGTCGTTCCCTACGGCCCGGGGAGCACCGACATCCTCGCGCGCGTGATAGCGCCAAAGGTGAGCTCGGCGCTCGGCCAGCAGATCGTGGTCGAGAATCGTCCCGGCGCGGGCGGCAGCGTTGGAAGTGAGCAGGTGGCCAGGGGCGCGGCCGACGGCTACACGATCCTGATGGGCACCGCAGCGTCGCACGCGGTGAATCCGGCGCTGTACTCGAAAGTGGGCTACGACGCGGCGAAGGATTTCGCGCCGGTGATCAACCTCGCGAGCAGTCCCAACGTAGTGATTGTCAACCCGCAGCTTCCCTACAGAACGATTCCAGAACTGATTGCCGCAGCGAAGGCGCAGCCGGGCACGATCACCTATTCCTCCAACGGGGCAGGCACCTCGCAGCACATGTCGGCGGCGCTCTTCGAGATGCTGACCGGCGTGAAGATGGTCCATGTGCCGTACAAGGGCAGCTCGGAAGGCGTCGTTGCGGTCACGCGCGGTGACGTCAACGTGATGTTCGCCAACATGCCGCCGTCGCTGCCGTTGATCCGCGACGGCCGCGTGCGGCCGATCGCAGTGACCACGGCGCAACGGCTGTCGGCTTTTCCGGACCTGCCAACGGTCGCCGAAACCGGCGTGCCGGGCTATGAAGTGTCGACGTGGTTCGCGTTGTTCGCTCCGGCCGCAACGCCGGAGCCGGTCGTGCAGCGCCTGAACCGTGAATTTGCCGTCGCCCTGGCCGACGCCGACATCCGCGACAAGCTCATGGCCCAGGGCTACACGATCAACGGCGGCTCCTCGCAGGAGCTCGGCGCATTGGTGCGCGCCGAGCTGGTCAAATGGGCGCGGGTCGTAAAGGAATCCGGCGCGAAGGTCGAATAACAGCGAATAACAGGGACAGACCACGTTTTCATCGCTCGAAAAACGTGGTCTGTCCCTGATTAAAGGTTTCTCGGGGTGGCGCGGGCAAACGCTTCGGGGCCTTCGCTGCTTCCCAGCGGAATCGTGGCGTCGTAGATCCATTTCGTGCTCTGCGCGGCGCCGCGGCCGACCGGGCGCGCCAGCGGATCCGAGCACGGTCCCGAGGCGCCTTCGATGACCGCGATATCGCTTTGCGCATGCACGCGGCTGGCCATGGCCCAGATCAGCTCGGCCGGATCGGTCGCGCTCACGTCCGGATCGATCGCGATTGCGAGTCGCGCCAGCGTGGAAGGCCCCGAGAGCGCGGCTAGCAATGCAGTCTTCGCCTGCCCGGCCACGCGCGGGGCGAGCTGCACCACGGTAACCAATCCGCCGGTCTGCACCGGACAGTGCACGTCGCGCAGGTCGAGCCCGCCTTCGATCGAACGCAGATGGCGCGCGGTGAGGATTTCGCTTGCGACTGCCATCGCCCCGGTGAGGTCCAGTGCCGCGCTTTCCCCGGCACCGATGCTGCGGCAGGAATCGAACGTGAACCGCACGGTGTCCAGGGGTACCCCCGCATAGCCGGCGATTCCGGGCAGGGCGGTCGTGTGGCTTGCCGCAACGGGATCGATTTCGCCGTCGATCAGCGCACGCGCGTCCGCCGGGTAGGGCAGACCGACGCTACCGACCAGGCGCACCGGCCGGCCGGCAAGGGCGCCCGCGAGTGCGTAATCGGCGTGCGCGCCCAAGGTGCCGATGGCCGCGGCCAGAAATACCCCGGCAGGAGCTCCCATCACCAGCCGCGCGCGCTGGCGCCGCGCGAGCAGCACGCCCAAGCGCGGGCTGTCCAGCGCGATCTGGAGGACCTCGCCCGAGCGAAAAGCGCGCACCAGGCACAGCGCGTCTGCGACGACGAGCACGCCAGTGAATCCCTGGCGCGCGTCGGCCAGCAGCGCATCGAGCCGCATCGACCGCAGCGCGGGCGGCGGGGAGTCCGCCGGCGTCACGCGCGTGTCCATGCGATCGCACAAGGTGAACACGAATCCCTCCGGCGCCACGTCGAGCGCCTGCGCCCATTTGTCGCGTCCGGCCGGACGCGCGACCCATCCGTAGCGCGCGCGTTCCGCCGCCTCGATTTGCGGATTGAGGGTGGCATCGAAAAGCGCCTTGGTGCCGGTCCGCTGCATCGGATCGGCGCCCGGATCCAGGGGCGAGGCATTGTCGAGCGTGAACACGCGCGTGCGGTCGATCCGCGTAAGGCCCGACGCCGGGTCGAAGCGCGAGGACAGCGCGCGCAGCACGGCCCAGGGATCGCCGATGTCCACGTCGGCATCGACCGCGACGAGCAGCTTGGGATGCAGGTAGGGGCTCGCCGCCGCGGCCATCAGCGCCGTGCGCGCCTGTCCCGCGTAGCGCGGCTGCATGCGCAGCGCCACGATCAGGGGCGACATGCCGCCAGGGCAGCGGACGTCGCGAACGTCGATGAGGCCGCCGTCGACGGCCTTGAGGTGATCGGCGAGTTTCGCCTCGACCACGGCGCAGGTGATCGAATGGGCGTCCGAGGGCGGCATCCCGCAGCTCATCGCGTAGAAGAGCGGTTTCTTGCGGCGCGTGATCGCCTTGACGCGGAACACCGGGGCCGTGCCGACCTTGGAATAGGTGCCGGTCACTTCGCCGAACGGTCCTTCCGGCGCGATCTCATCGGGGAGGATCTCGCCTTCGAGCACCAGCTCGGCGTCGGCGGGCACTTCGATGTCGATGGTCTTGCATTTGACCAGTCGCACGGGCTCGCCGAGCAGGCCGCCCGCGATCGCCAGCTCATCCATTCCAAACGGCGCGACGAACCCGGCCGCGAACATGATGAGGGGATGGCCGCCGATCACCATCGCGGCCTCCATCGGGCGCCCGAGCGCGCGGTGCATCGCGTGGATGCGCATCGCCTGGCGCGGCAGCATGTAGTAGCCGGTGGTGTTGCGCCCGAGGATCTGCGCGCGATGCACCGACATGTTGCGTACTCCCGTCTTCGGATCCTTGATGATGCACATGCCCGAGGCGATGTAGCGGCCGGGATCGCGCTGCGAAGTCCAGATCGCCGGGATTTTCATGAGGTCGACGGCCTCGCCGCGCTCGACGATTTCCTGCACGGCGCCCTCATCGACCAGCACCGGCGCCACCGGCCGGACGAGGCGGCGCGCGAAAGTATCGACCACCTCGGCCTCCGGCACGCCGAGCGCGATCGCCCACATCGAGCGGTCCATGACCAGCTGGCTTGCGACCTCCCAGCCGGGAAAGCCGCTCGGGTTGGTGAACAGGCACGCCTTGTTCAGCGACGTGTAGGTTTTGTACGAGACGGCCGAAACGTCGTTGTCCACGTCGGCGGGCTCGCCGAAGCGATGCAGCCTGCCGGCGGCCTCCAGCGCCTCAACATGACGCCGCAGCGATTGCGTGGTCACGCCGGCGGGAAGCGGGGCGTTCACTGCGATTGGGTTTCCACTACGCGCCGATCTTCGGGCCGAATGTCCCGGGGCGGCAATTGGTCCGGCGCATTTTCGGCGAATGTATTCACTGCAGCTCCCTGGCACGCAACGGTCACGATTGAACCCACATTGTCCAGTGAAGCGGCGCCGGGAACAACTGGGGGTCGGGCACGTCGGCGCCCGCGAAACGGCGTCGAACACCTGCGGCATGCGGTGCGCAACCCGTCCACCCTGCCGTTCAATGCGCACGCCGGACAAAGCCGCGGAATTTCCGGTAGTCTTCGATCCATGAGCGCCTTTGCCGACACCAGCGCCGCGACCTCCCGAGGCGAGCTGCTCGGGCCCGTAAGCGACGACAACCCCGTCATCACGCATGGCGCAAAGCTGCGCGCCGGGGAGCTAAAGGCCCTCGCGGTGCGCTCGGACGCAAAAGCGCTGCCCTGGCTTGCCGGGCACCTCGGGACGCTCGCCTTCACCGGTGCCCTCGTCTGGATGCTGCGCGACAGCCTGTGGGTCGTCCCGGCGCTGGTCGCGCATGGCTACGTGCTGGCCTTCCTCTTCTGCCCGTTCCACGAGGCGGCGCACGTCACGGCGTTCCGCTCGCGCTGGCTGAACCAGGCGGTGGGCCATTTCGCCGGCTTCACGCTGCTGTTGCCCTTCGGCTACTACCGCAGGTTCCACTGGGATCACCATCGCTACACGCAGGACCCCGAGCGCGACCCCGAGCTGGCCCTTCCCAAGCCGCGCAACGCCGTCGAATACGCCTGGCATGTGAGCGGCCTGCCGAACTGGAAGCGGCGCATCACGAACAGTCTCGAGCACGCGCTCGCCGGACGGGCCCCGCAGCCGTGGATCCAGGAGAGCAACCGCCGCGGGATCGTCCTCGAGGCGCGCCTGTACCTGATCGCCTACGCGCTCGCCCTTGCGGCATCGGTGGCGCTGGAGAGCTGGGCGCTGGTGTGGCTGTGGATCCTGCCCGGCATGATCGGCCAGTTTTTCATCCGGCAATATCTCTTGGCCGAGCACACCGGCTGCGCGCTCAAAAGCGACATGCTGGAGATGACGCGCACCATCCACACCAATCCCGTGGTGCGCTTCTACGCATGGAACATGCCCTACCACACCGAGCACCACGCGTACCCGGCGGTGCCTTTTCACGCGCTGCCGGCGCTGCACGCCAGGATGCAGCCGTTGCTCGGGCACGAAACCCGCGGCTATTGGCGCACGTTATCGGGCGTGGTCGCGCGCACCTGGCAAAGGCCCGGCGGCAGCTGATGGCAGCATTTCGGCCGGAAACCCAATAGCCACGCGGGGTTTACGTCGAAAATGGCAGTATTTCAGGAACCCGGCGGGCTCACTTCGGCAGCTCGCCCGGCAGGTCGAACCGTTGCCGGGTGG
Organism: Pseudomonadota bacterium; assembly: GCA_031380765.1. Lineage (GTDB taxonomy): Bacteria > Pseudomonadota > Gammaproteobacteria > Burkholderiales > SG8-39 > SZAS-79. Next base: position 5,772 of record JANMXB010000160.1, read on the forward strand.
TGCAGTAGCGCGCCGCGAAAAGGCGGCCGACCGGCAGGTAGGCGGCTTCCGAGATCCGTTTGGTGGCCGGGTCGATGACGCCTTCGCGCGCATGCACGACGAGGATTTCGCCGAAGACGAGCTCGCGCCCCGGTCCGATGTCCATGCGCTTCCAGACTTTGCACTCGAAACTGGCTGCCGCTTCGGCGATGCGCGGATGCTTCACGATCGAGCAAGGCGCAGGCGTCAGGCCGGTCTTGTCGAACTCGCTTTCTTCCTCGGGATATTCGAAGCTCGAAAGGTGCATCGCGTTCGCGGTCTGCTCGTCCACCAGGTTGACGACGTATTCGCCGGTGCGGCGGATGTTCTTCACCGTGTGCTTGGTCTGCCCGTCGGAGCGCACGTTGAAGCTGGTGATGCACAGCGGCGGCTCCTCGGAGAGCACGTTGAAGAACGAAAAGGGCGCGCAGTTGTTGACGCCCGCCTCGTTGACCGTCGAGATCCACGCGATCGGCCGCGGGATCACCAGGCCGATCAGAAGCTTGTAGCGTTCGGTGGGGGTGAGGGCGGTGAGGTTCAGCTCCATCGGCCCGCCGTCAATGCGAGACGCGGGTCATGAATGTGCGCCCGCGCTCGGCGAGCAGCGGCACCGCTTCGGCGAGGTACACCTTGAAAGGCTCGGTGTCCTGGTGCGCCTGGAAGGCGGCCTGGCTCTCGTAGACCTCGTAGAGCATTACGCGGGTCGGGTCGTTCGGGTCGGCCAGCACCTCGAAGGTCAGGCACCCCGGCTCTTCGCGCGCGGCCGCCGCATTGGCGGCCAGCTTCCGCATGAAGACCTCGAGGTTTTCGGGCTTGATGCGGATGTTTACGACGAGGGCAAAGCTCATGGGTGGTCTGCGGGCGTCACTTCGACGCCGGTCCTTTCGACGATCAGTTTGTAGTGCTCGGGACGGCGGTGGGCGGCCAGGTTGAACATGGTTTTTCTGAGGTTCTCGCCGAGCGCGAGGTCGACGTTGTGAACGATGACCTCGTCTTCCTCGGAGGAGGTCTTCGCGACGATCTCGCCCGCCGGGGACACGATCACCGAATGGCCGAACATGCGAAAGCCGTCCTCGAAGCCGCACTTGGCCACTTCGACCAGCCACACCGCGTTCTGGAAGGCCATCGACTGCGCCATGATGAGGTGGTGAGGCACGCGCAGCGCGGGCGGCTCGGGGTAATGCAGGTTTTCGGTTGGGGTGTTGAAGCCCAGCGTCACGATCTCCGCGCCTTGCAGGCCGAGCACGCGGAAGGCCTCGGGCCAGCGGCGGTCGTTGCAGATCAGCATGCCGGCGATCATGTCCATGAAGCGGAAGGTGCGAAAGCCCAGGTTGCCGACCTCGAAGTATTTCTTCTCGAGATGCTGGAAAGCCGCGCCTTTCTTGTGGTCGGCGTGGCCGGGCAGGTGGATCTTGCGGTACTTGCCGGCGATTTTTCCTTCGGGCGAGACGAGGATGGCGGTGTTGTAGCGGTGCTGCTTCCCATCCTCCTGCACGAGCTCCGCGTAGCCGATGTAGAAGCCGATGCCGTGCTTTTTCGCCGCGTCGAAGAGGGGCTGCGTTTCGGGCGAGGGCATGCTGCGCTCGAAGAACTTCTTCTCCGCTTCGGCCTCGTCTTCGTACCAGTAGCGCGGGAAGAAGGTTGTGAAGGCGAGTTCCGGGAACACCACGAACTTCGCACCCATGCTGGCGGCTTCGCGCAGCATTGCGACCAAGCGTTTGTCGACGGCCGGGCGCGGGTCGGCCAGGTTGATCGGGCCGTGTTGCGCCGCGGCGACGCAGATTTTTC
>JANMXB010000220.1:0-2689 GCA_031380765.1 Pseudomonadota bacterium
GCTTCACCGAGCCGAGCATCATTGCCGCCGAATCGCCCAACCCGATCGTCAACGAATTGGTCATCCTTCCGGATGTGGAAAACCGCCTGGAGGCTTTCGTGCGCGCGGGCCACGCCATCGTCGTCTTCCCGGGCGGTGCCGGTACGGCGGAGGAGATCCTCTACGTGCTCGGCATCCTGCTCCATCCGGACAACGCGAAGCTTCCCTTTCCGCTGGTCTTCAGCGGGCCGCAGTGCGCGGAAGAATACTTCATCCGGATCGACGAGTTCATCGGCGCCACGCTGGGCCCCGGGGCGCAAAGCCGCTACAAAATCATCATCGGCGATCCGGGGCAGGTTGCGCGCGAAGTCGGCGCCGGGATCGAGCGCGTGCGCACCTTCCGCAAGGAGAACCGGGACGCCTACTACTTCAACTGGCTGCTGAGGGTCGACCACGAATTCCAGCGGCCTTTCATCCCGACGCACGCCAGCATGCGCAGCCTCAACCTGCGCCGGGACCAGCCGGTTCACGAACTGGCGGCCAACCTGCGGCGGGTCTTCTCGGGCGTCGTGACGGGCAATATCAGGGAGTTCGGCATCCGTGCGATCGAGCAGCACGGCAAATTCGAGATTCGCGGCGACCCGCGGATCATGAGCCTGATGGACGCGCTGCTCTCGTCGTTCGTCGCCCAGCAGCGCATGAAGCTTCCCGGCGCGAAATACGTTCCCTGCTACAAAATCATCGCCTAGGGTCGTTATGCGGGCGCGACCTCGACCATCGCGTCGTACGTCGCCTGTCCCGCGGAAAATGCAAACAGGTCGACGGCGGCATCCGGGTAGAAGCAGCCTACTTCCGATCGAGCGAGTAAGCGATTTGCGGCTGCTTCGCAACGAGTCGCAGGAGCGCCTCAGCCGGACCGGAGGGGCGCTTGCGGCCCTGTTCCCATTCCTGCAGCGTGCGCACGGACACTCCGATCAATTCGGCAAACCGGGATTGCGACATGCCGGTACCCGCCCGCGCGATACGCGCCGGGTCCGACGCTGGGACGATTTCGTCTTTCTCTACGGTCCCATCGGGTAACACGATGCGGCGGCGCATGCTGCCGTCCGCACGTTGCGTGAACACGGTTTTTCGCGCCCAGCGTCCATTGCCCATATCGGAGATCGCCGCGCGAAGCTCGGCGTTCAGATCCCTCTTAGCGCCTTTCTTGCGTGCGGTCTTTGTCTTCTTCATAAGTCTGCCTCAGTTTTCTAAATAGTCCTGCATCGACATCGTCCCGCACATTCTTCGCGTATATGGTTACGAGCACGATTTCATCCGCACCGACGCGGATGAAATAGATCACCCGTGCTCCACCTCGCTTTCCTCGCCCGGAGAGTGCCCAGCGAAGCTTGCGGCAGCCGCCGGAACCGGCGACAACGTCGCCGGATTTCGGATGCGTCATCAGATACTCCGGCATGCGCGCAAACTCTCCATCGTCAAGCATCGATTCGCGTACTCGTGCAAATGGCTGCAGTTCGATGAAGGTGAACACGCATTTTATTATACGCCGCAGGCGTATAAATGGCAATCTGCGCGACGCAACGGGCCAAAAGACCGGCATCCTCGTCGCGCGCTGTCATATCATGGCGGCAACCTTGGAGGAGGCGATATGAAAACGAAGCTGCGCACCGTGGTTTCTTCGGCAGCGCTTTTGCTTGCGGGTGTTTGCCATGCGCAAACCGCACCCTATCCATCCCAACCCGTGCGCATGATCGTGCCGTTTGCCGCCGGCGGGCCGACCGACGTGATCGCTCGCGTGGTCGCGCAGAAGCTGACGGAGACCTTCGGGCAGCAGTTCTATGTCGAAAACCTGCCTGGCGTGGGCGGCAACACCGGCACGGCCCGCGCGGCCAGGTCGCCGGCCAACGGCTACACGCTGTGCGTGACCAGCACCGGCTTCATCGTCAATCCGCTGCTGTTCGCAAAAGGAGTGCCGTACGACCCGGTCAAGGATTTCGCGCCGATCACGCTGGTCGCGGCTTCGCCCAATGTGCTGTCGGTCAATCCCGCAGTTCCCGCAAAGACGGTGCAGGAACTCATCGCCCTCGTAAAAGCCAATCCGGGCAAGTACAGCTTTGCCCAGCCGGCGACCGGCTCCACGCCGCACCTCAATGGCGAATCGTTCAAGCTCGAGTTCGGCCTGGACCTCACCATGGTGCCTTTCAATGGCGCCGCACCGGCGGTGATGTCCACGGTTGGCGGGCACACGCCGATCGCTTTCACGGCGTTGCCCTCGGCCATCACCCAGATCAAGGACGGCAAGCTGCGTGCGCTCGCGATCCTGAGCACGAAGCGCGCACTGGCCCTGCCCGACGTCCCCACCGCGGCGGAGGCGGGCATGCCCGGCCACGAGGGCGACACGCTCACCGGCATCGTTGCGCCGGCCGGGACACCCAGGGAAATCGTCGAGCGCCTCTATGCCGAGGTCAGGAAGATGATCGCTCTGCCGGAAGTGAAGGAGAAGCTGGAGGCGCTCGGCTTCAATCCGGTCGCCAGCCGGCCCGAGGAATTCGGCGAGCGCATCCACAGCGAAACGGCCCGCTGGGCCAAGGTGATTCGCGCGGCGAAAATCACGATCGAATAGGCGCGCCTATTCCATCCGGATGCCGGCTTCGCGCACCAGCTTGCCGAAACGCTCGAAGTCGGCCCTGTTCATTGCGGCAAACTG
>JANMXB010000222.1:0-9646 GCA_031380765.1 Pseudomonadota bacterium
CTGCGCGCGACTCTTGCTGCGGCTGCCGGCAATATCGGGCGCGAAGCGCAACACGGGCGGCAATTCCGTTTTGCGATCGACCGCGTCTTCAGCGTGGCCGGCAGCGGAACTGTCGTTACCGGAACGGTATTCAATGGCGCGGTGACCGCTGGCGACAAGCTGGTGCTCACCCCGGCCGGCATCGAGGTGCGGGTGCGGGGGATCCAGAAAGACGGCCAACCCTCCTCCGGCGCGAGTGCCGGCGAGCGCTGTGCATTGAACCTCACCGGCGCCGAGGTGGCGCAGGTGGCGCGCGGCGATTGGGCGGTGTGCCCGGCATTGCATGCGCCGACGCAACGCATGGATGTGCGCGTGAAGGTGCTCGAGTCCGAGCCGCACCCCCTGAAGCACTGGACGCCGGTCCACTTGCACATTGGTGCGGGCGACGTGACGGCAAGGATCTCGATGCGCCGCGGCGCTTCGGTCAAGCCAGGTGAATCTGCGCTGGCGCAGCTCGTCACCGACAAGCCCGTCGCCGCGCTGAGCGGCGATCGCTTCATTCTCCGCGACCAGTCGGCTCTGCGCACGCTCGGCGGCGGCTCGGTGATCGATCCCGCCGCGCAACGCGGGCGTCGAAGCGCGCAAGTGCGGCTCGCGCAACTGGCTTGCCTCGAGGAGAGCGACCCTGCCCAGGCGCTTGGCGCGTTGCAAGCATGCTCGCCCGGGGGCGTCGACCTTGACTGGTTCGCCCGCCTGTTCAATCTCGACAACGCTCTGTTGGCTTGCCTGGTTGAAAAGAGCGAGCTGGCCGTGATCGGAAAGGCTCCGCACATCGGCTTGCCTCATGCGACCGTGGAGGCGATCAATTTTGCGGTCATGCAATCGCTGGCGCGGTTTCACGCGGAATCCCCGCAGGCGCAGGGAATCGAAATCGCCGTATTGCGCAAGCAATGCGCACCGCACGTTGCCGCACCTGTATTTTCTGCGCTGCTGCGGCTGCTTGCCGACAGAAAGCAGATCGAAGCGACCGGCTCGGTCGCGCGGCTGCCGAGGCACATTGCGACCGCCAACCCGGCCGACGAAAAGCTGTGGGGCGCCGTTCAACCATTGATGGAAGGCGCCGGGTTTGGCGGAATGACAGTGGCGGAACTCGCCGCCGCGGGTTCGATTCGCGAAGCGCTCCTCAAGGACTTTCTCCACCGCAAGGCGAAGACCGGCGAGGTCGTAAAAGCCACCGAGAACCGTTTCTACCTCCGCGGCACGCTGGCAGCTTTTGCTGCAATCGCAAGCGATGTCTCGCGCGCGTTGCCGGGCGGAAAATTCAGCGCCGCGCAGGTTCGCGACAAGACCGATATCGGACGCGGGCGCGCCATCGAGATCCTCGAATGCCTCGACCGCCTCGGGATCACGAGGCGCACAGGCGACCTGCGCGTAATGCTGAAGGATTTCGTGCCGATCCTCGGCGCGGCAAGCCCTCCCCCGGAGAGGCCCCATGCCTGAAACGTGCGATCTGCTGATCATAGGCACCGGCATTGCCGGCCTGAGCGCTGCGCGCCAGGCGCTGCGGGACGGTTTGACCGTGGCCGCGATGGAAGGCCTGTTTTTCGGCGGCCTGGTGACGAACATCAACGAGCTTGACGGCGAGATCACGGGGTCGGGAAGCGATGTCGCCGCCGGGTTGATGATGGAAATTTCGAAGATGGGCGTCAAAAATATCGCCGCGACCGCATCTTCGATCGAGCGCCAAGGCGATTGCGCGATCGTAAAGAGCGACGCCGGCAGCCACGCTGCGCGCTCGGTGATCGTTGCGTCCGGCGCAAGGCTCAGGCGTCTTGGCGTTCCCGGCGAAGCGGAGCTTGAAGACAAAGGCGTCTCCCACTGCGCGGACTGCGATGGGCCGTTCTATCAGGACCAGGACGTGGTCGTTGTCGGCGGAGGCGACTCGGCGCTGCAGGAAGCCCTCGTGCTCGCCGGATTCGCGCGCACGGTGCACCTGTTGCATCGCGGCGCGCAGTTCAGGGCGCAGAAACACCTGGTAGATCGGCTTTCATCCCATGCGAATGTCTCGGTCCGTTTCCAGGCCAGCGTCGAGGCGGTATTGGGTGAGGATGCAGTGCGCGCCGTGCGGGTCCGCGGTTCCGGCGAAGAGATCGCCTGCAGCGGGCTTTTTGCTTACATAGGCCTCGAGCCTGCGACCGAATTCGTCCCGGCGAGCTTCAAGCGTGATGACGGCGGCTTCCTGATAACCGATTCCAGTCTGCACACCGGAATGCCGGGCGTGTATGCAGCCGGCGCCGTGCGTTCGGGCTACGGCGGGCTGCTCACCCACGCGATGGCCGAGGGCGTCGCCGCGGCCAGGGCTGCCCAGGGGTTCCTGCGATAGGTTTCTGCGATAGGTTCCTGCGATAGACTTGAAACTGCATCAGAGGGAAGGGAATCGCTCCCGGTGGGGCGGCCGGACTTCAAACCCGGTGTGGACCATTTGATGGCCCTGTGTGGGTTCGACTCCCACTCTCTTCCGCCAAGAGGGCTCCCGACGAATTCAGAATCGCTCCATCGTTGTTGCTTAAACCACCAAGTTCAAGCTGATTCCGAATGACCCAAAGCCTGACGGAATCGGCGATTTTCCTAGTAACGACCTGATACACATCTCGTTGAATCATTCCTGTCAGGGTGGTCTGATTGTCACTGGACACCCTATAAGGAACTGAAATGAAATCGCGTAGCGTTGCGGTAGCTGTCTCTGCGGCGCTGATTGCTACTGCAGCACCGGGATTTGCTCAAACAGCCCATGACAATAATCGTGGGCAAGGCGGTCAGAGACATCCCCAGGTCCCCGCAAGTGGTGGTCAGGTCCCCGCAAACGGTGGGCAGGTCCAAGGTCGTGGAGCCCCAGTCCCGGCAAACGGTGGGCAGTTCCAGGGTCGCGGAGCTCCCGTCCAAGCAAATGGTGGGCAGTTCCAGGGACGGGGTGGACACTTCGATGGTGGTCGTAGCCAGGGCGGACACTTCGAAGGGCATCGTGGGTACGAAGGTCATCGTGGGTACGAGGGGCAGCGTGGCTATGGCGGGTACAATCGTGGCCATGGTGGCGTTGCAGCAGCCCTAGGGATCGGTTTGCTTGGTGCAGCCATAGCGGCTCCTTACATAGCAGCCCCTTATTACAGCCAGCCTTACGCGTATGCGCCCTCATATCCCCCGGCCGGCTACGTCCCTGCCTATCCTCAAGCTGGGTATCCACAGGCTGGCTACGCACCTCAAGGATACGGATATGGGGCCTATGACGATTCAGGGTATTCGGGGTACCAGTTCTCGGCTCCGTACTCTTCCCCGTATGACTACAGGGCAGGAGATCCGAACGACCTAAGGTATTGAGAAGAGCTCACTGTTTGACAGGACGACTCGCGAAATGCCAGGCAGCCCCCAAGTTGCCTGGCATTTTCTTTTCTCAGAGGCTCAAAAGTGTTTCCGAATGTAACCTGAGCACCGATAGAAAACCCAGTTGTTTCAAAAGGCTGGCTTTCGAGTTAGCCTCCCAGTCTGTTCCGCCAGTCTGCCCTGCGGCGCCGGACATTTCGCGAGCTCACCTGACTCATGGACACCTTGATCGCTCTGTGGCAACGCCTGGTCGAGTCGGCCAGCGCATTCGCCGTCAACGCTGAAATTGCAGGCGGTGCGGCGAATGCCGCCAGCACCCTGAGCATGCCTCAGCTCCTGGCGCTTGCAGCGGCAATGGGATGGGCCAGCGGCCTGCGCCTGTACCTGGTGCTCTTCATTGTCGGATCGGCCGGTGCGCTTGACTGGATCGCGCTGCCCGCTGGCTTGCACTTATTGCAGCATCCGGCGCTGCTGGCGGCCAGCGGATTCATGATGTGCGTCGAATTCTTCGCCGACAAGATTCCCGGCCTCGACTCCCTTTGGGACGTCGTCCACTCGGTGATCCGGATTCCTGCCGGTGCGGCGTTGGCGGCGGGCATCTTCGGCGCAGACAGTGCGGTCATGGGTGTCGTGGCCGGACTGCTTGGCGGCACGTTGTCAGCCACGTCTTTTGCCACGAAAGCGAGCGCACGTGCCGCGGTGAATACCTCTCCGGAGCCGTTTTCGAATGTCGCGGTCAGCTTTGTCGAGGACGGAGCGGTCATCGGCGCGATCTGGCTGGCGACGCACCACCCGGTGATTTTCGGCCTGGCTTTGGCGGTGATCCTGCTCATGAGCGTGTGGGTGCTTATCCTGTTGGCCAGGTTTCTCAGGGCAGTCATCAGGCGGGTACTCGGATTCTTTGGCGGCAGCGCCTCGCTCGAACTGGCGCAGACCCGTGCTCAGCCTGTATCGCCACCGCCAACCCGGTAACCAACTGATCTGAATGCCAGGCAGCCGCCGCGTTTGCCTGGCTTTTTTTGTAGCTGCCCGAAGTGTTAAGTTGTAACCGTTATTGAAATTTCGCATCCTGCGGTGTTCAATAATTCATCGAACCCCGGAGGACGCAAATGAGACTTCGCAAAGTGGCTTTGGTGGCATGCGCTTCGGTTGCGGCACTGACCGGTTCTGGCTTGGCCCAGGCAAGAGGAGGCCACTGGGGAGGCCATTGGGGCGGCTTTGGCTGGGGTTTCGGTCTTGCGGCCGCCGCGGTGACGCTGCCATATCTTGCAGCGCGGTCCTACTACTATCCGTACTATGGCGTCCCCGCCTACTACCCGTACTACGGTGACGCGCCTTACTACGGCGCCGCCTACGCTCCGGTGACGTACGTCGAGCGCGCAAGCCCCGAGGGCGGCGGCTATCGCCCGGCACCGGTTCGGCAGGAGCCTCATTCGTACTTCTATTGCCGCAGCGCCAATGGTTACTACCCGTACACCCGGCAATGTTCCGGAGGCTGGGAAAGAATCCCTGCCAGGCCGGCAGGAGCCTGACCGCCGGCGTCAATCCGCTGCGGTAAGCAGCTTCAGCGCAGACTCGATCGCGTCGTCCGCCAATTTATCCAGCTCTGCCGCGGTCCGGTTCTGGATCGGGTGCGGAACGAAAACGATGGCCGGCTCGAATCCGAGCGCTTTCGATTGCGAAGCCACCGCATCCGTGAATCCTTCGGTGACCACCGATACGCCCGCGATACCGCGGGTATCGAGGTTCATGAGGTCGTGCAGACTGCACGACGTGCAGGACCCTCAGTCCGACAGCGCGATCAGCACAACATCGGCTTGGTCAGCGACTTTCTGCAGGATCTCCGGGGTCGCGATCTTGGCATTGGTGGGTTTGCCCACGCGGGTTGTTTTGATTTTCTTCTCGTGCAGGCGCATCTCGACCCGGTCGAGGAATTCCTTGCTGCGCGCCTTGCCGATGTCGAACAGCGCCACCGTTTTCCCGTCGAGCGACGGGGGCGGCTTGAGGCGGGCGCGTTTCAACGGCGACGTTTCCGGGGTCGGGTCGCGCATCCATTGCATGCTCATGGCTTGATCTCCTTGGTGACTGGCAGCAGTTCGAAACGGTTACGCCCGGCTATCCAGCCCGGCAGGATCGCCGAGAATAGCCCAGCCGGCCCGCCCGCGCGCACGATCATCAGGCCGTCCTCGTAGAACTTCGGTACTTTCTTGTCGGCGAAGGCGGCAGGCAGGCCTTCACCCACGCCCTGCGCGCCCGCGACGAGGTCTTTGCCGGGACGCACTGTTGCCGCAAGGATCGCCTGCTCAATGCGTTCGCGGTCCCAGCCCGCCTCGGCAAAGATTCGATAATGCTCGGGCGAGAGGACGAGGATCGCGCGCTGTGCCTGCGCGAGCTTGGGATGCCCTATGGCGTTCAGTCCCATTGCAAGAGAGCGTGCAAGGTCCTCCGGCGAGCGCGATTTCTGGTCGACAAAACCCTGCACGCCTTCGCCCTGGAACAGGGTGACCGTGGATTTCCCACGCGCAAATCCGCGCGAGACCGACAGCGGCTCCCAGCCGGGATCGGATTCGTCTTCCGCGAAGCAGAAGGTGTACTTGCCGGGATTGCCGAGCGTGGCGCGGTCGGCTTCTCCGGGCCGGCCGCCGCCAACGTTCCTCACGATCAGCTGCAGCGCCCGGCCTATCGTCGCATTGGCGCGGTTGCCCTGCCCGAGAGCGTTGAGTCCCGAATTCATGCCGATGCGTTTCGCGATCGGCCCGTTGACGATGATGATCGGCCCGGAAAAGTACGTGGTCGCAAGCAACCCGTGCAGCGTGAACTCGGGCTCGAGCGCGGCTTCGATCGTTGCAAGCACGACCGGCATGTACTCGGGCTTACAGCCTGCCATGACCGCGTTGATGGCGGCCTTCTCCACGGTGCACCCGGCCAGGTTCGGCGGGATGAGCCCGATCACTTCATCGGGACGGCGCGTGGTTCCCTGCAGCATGCGAAGCACGCGAACGTCAGTGGGCGGTACGACCGGCAAGCCGTCGCTCCAACCACGCTCGAAGCAGGTTTCGATCGGATCGTCGTAGTCGCCGAATTCGATCTTGCGCGAGCGGATTCCGGGATCGCCGAATTTGACCTGGAGGTATTCCGCAAGGCCGGGTTCGACGCTCTTGGAGCCGCAGCCGGGACGATGCACCGGCAATCCGGCGCCGAGCTCCGCGACGCCCGTAACCCGGCGCCACTCGTTGGCGTCCCAACCTTCGGTCCGGGTCACCTCGACGCCGTTCTCGAAGCGGATCAGGGTGGGGACGATTTCGATCCCGTGCCTGAACGACTGGCCAAGCTCGCGGTCGTCGACCACGCCGTCGATCTTCTCCGGGAAGGTCGGGTCATCCTGCGAATACACCGTGAGCTTCTGCGCGCGGGCAGACAGCGCCTGCAGCACCGGCGCGACAAGCTGGCAGGTCGGGCAGTCGCGCTTGGCAAATACGGCGAGGGAAATTGCGGTCGTCATGCATCCTCCTTGACGCGATGGAACTCGTTGACGCCGGCCCGCTCGCGCAATTGCGGATCGTCGCGCCCATGGGACGCCGTGACAAAGGGAATTCCGGTTGCGTCGGCGATGCGTACGAAGCCATGGAAGGCGCCGATGACCGCCGCGGCATCCACCAGTCCGGCCCAACCCAGCAGTCCCAGCAGAGCTGCGCGAGCCGCCGCCATGCGTTCCGGGTCGCGTGCGACCACTGCTTCCGCGAATTCGACCAGCGCCGCAGCGTGGGGAATGTCCACGTCCTCGTCGAACCCGTGGCTGACGCCGCGCACATCCACCTGGCGGCCGATGATATGCATGCTCTCACGGAGCATGTTGGCATGGGCCGTCGTTCAATAAGCGCACTGGTGCAGTGCCGACACGCGCGCCGCGAGGATTTCGACCTGCGGCCGGACGATTGCACGGTTGGACTGGTCGAACTCGTAGATGTACTCGCGCGAGAGGTAGTGTTGGTTGGCCAGGTCCCAGTAGTCGCGCAGCGACTGCGGAACCAGTGACAATCCGCGATAGATGTAGCCTGCCTTTGGGCTGGGGTACATCGGTCCGTCGGCTTCCACCGCGTCCTCGGGTTCGACGAGCGGCAGCCATGCGGCTTTCTTTCTGGCGCCGGGAGGACGGTAGCGGGTCGGCTCACCCTCTGCCGGGACGGGAAGGGCACGCACCGGCAGGCCCAGCGCGCGATGGCAGGTGTCCATGATCATGACCATCGCAACGATGCCGACGATCTCGACGTACGCTCCCTCGTCCAGTCCTCGCGCCAGGACCGATTGGACCCAGCGCTCGGAGAGCCGACCGGGGTCGTTGACAACGCGATGGATCAGCTCGACCTGGGCCGGCGGAACCTTTCCCAGGCTGTCGTGCGCGCCCGCGACACCGTCGGGCGACAGCGCGGCCTCGATGCGGGCGCAATGGGCGCAGGCAAACGCTGCGCGAACTTCCGCCGCCACCGCCACGCGCTGCGCGCCGCTGAGCCACGTGCCGGGCGCGGCGATGGCAGTCCACGCGCTTTCGTTCGCGACGACGAGATCGTCACGGACCGGAAGGGTGCTTCCCATAAATGAACTGGCTTGCATGGCGGATTCCTCCTTGGGATGCGGCCAAGTTAAGCCATTCGCGGATCCGGCGCAATCGGGCCCGAAATGCACCCGGCAATGTTTCGCATGGCGCTCCTGCCGGCGCGGCAAAGATGGTTATGATCCGGCTCCAGAACCACTATGACGCCCCTCCCATGGCCAAGCGCAAGGACATTGCAGTAATCGGGTACGGCGAGACCAAGGTCACGCTCAAGGGCGGCCGCAGCTCGTACGACCTTGCGGGCGAGGTGCTCGAGCAGGTCCTCAACCAGACCGGCATCGACAAGAACAGGATCGACGGCCTGTCGATCGCCGAGACGATGAGCGAGACGTCCAACCCTTTCTGGGGCGTCTACATGTCCGAGATGCTCGGGCTCTCGCCGCACTGGATGCAGCTGAACGGCCTGGGCGGCACTTCGGGCATCGGCGGGATCGCGCGCGCGGCCGCGGCGATCCGCGACGGCCTGTGCGAGACCGTGTTCGTGCTCGCGTCGGATGCCCAATCCTCGGGACGCGCTCCAGAGCAGGGCGCGCAGCGCGGCGAATTCCAGTATCCGGTCGGGCTGCGCGGGCCGGTGGGCGCTTTCGGCCTCATCACCCAGCGCTACCGGCATCAATACGGCCTCGACGACCGGGCCCTCGCAAAGCTCGCGGTCACGCAGAGAAACCACGCGCTCATGAACCCGAACGCCGTCGACAAGCTGCAGAAGCCGTTGACCGAAGCCGATTACCTCGGCTCGAAGTATGTCTCCGAGCCGCTGCGCATGCTCGACTCGGTCATGGTGTGCGACGGTGCCAACGGCGTGCTGGTCACCTCGACCGAAAACGCGAAGAAGCTCGGCGCGAAGAAAATGATCCACCCGGTCGGCTATGGCGAGATCAGCAACTTCAAGGGGGCCGAACCCCTGGCCGACATCACGGTCTCCGGTTTCTCGGTGGCCGGCCCCAAGGCTCTTAAGCAGGCGGAGATGACGCCGAAAGACATCCGCATGATCATGCCCTACGACGATTTCCTGATTGCCCTCGTCATCACGCTCGAGGACATCGGCTTCTGCCCCAAGGGCAAGGGTTGCGAGTTCGTGATGAACACGGATCTGTCTTACAAGGGCACGCTGCCGCTCAACACCTCCGGCGGTCAGATCTCGGCAGGCCAGCCGGGCCTCGCCGGCGGCGGCCTCAACCTCGTCGAAGGGGTGCGCCAGATGTTCGGCGAAGCGGGCGCGCGGCAGGTTTCCGATCCGCGCAACTGCATGGTGACGGGCATCGGCGTCATTCCCTATGGCCGCAACTGGGGCGTCTCCGGCGTCCTCGTCCTGGAGCAATCATGAGCGACGCATCTAATTCGACAGCAGGTAAGAGCAGCGCAAAACCCGAGGCGAAAAGAATCCCGCGGCCGATCCCGCGGCCGAACACTTACATGGACACGCGGCCCTTCTGGGAGGCGGCGAAGAACGGCAAGCTCGTGATCCAGTACTGCAAGGACACCGGCAAGCCGCAGTTCTTTCCGCGCCCGGTGAGCATGGCCAATGGCAAGCGCAACCTCGAATGGCGCGAAGTGTCCGGCAAGGGGACGGTGTACAGCTATACCAATACGTTCAGTGCGTGGCCCGGCCACGAAGACCGCGTGCCTTATCTCTGCGCGCTGGTGGAACTCGAGGAGGGGGTGCGTGTTCTTTGC
>JANMXB010000429.1:0-6671 GCA_031380765.1 Pseudomonadota bacterium
ACCGGGAATGCCGATGGAGGCGCTCATCTCTAGAACTTTCTCAACACGATGAAATCGGCCAGCTGGGCGAGCCTCGCTGCCCGGCCTCCGAACGGTTCGATCGCAGTATGCGCCTGGATGCGCAGGTCCTCGGCAAACTCGCGCGCATGGGCCAGGCCGAGCGCCGACACGTAGGTGGCCTTGCCCTGGATTGCATCCTTGCCCGCCGTCTTGCCCAAAGTGGCGGTGTTTGCATCGCAATCGAGTACGTCGTCGACGACCTGGAAAGCCAGGCCCACGCACTTTGCATAGCGGTCGAGATTGGCGCCCTCTTTTTCGCCGAGGGGCGCGCCGCAGTTCGCCCCGAGCACGACCGCGGCGCGAATCAGCGCGCCGGTCTTGTGGATGTGCATGAACTCGAGCTCCGGGAGGGTAAGCGGCTTGCCGGTCGATTCGAGATCGATGGCCTGCCCGCCCGCCATGCCGCGCGAGCCCGAAGCCAGCGCCAGGGCCTTGACCATCGCGAGCTGCGTCTGCGGCAGGTCCGCCAGGCGCGATTCGCACAACAGGTGGAATGCGAGCGATTGCAGCGCATCGCCGGCAAGGAGGGCCGTGGCCTGGTCGAACTCGACGTGGACCGTGGGCTTGCCGCGGCGTAGCACGTCGTCGTCCATGCAGGGCATGTCATCGTGTACCAGCGAATACGCATGGATCATCTCGACCGCGGCCGCCGCGATCTCGAGCCGCTCCGGGACGGCGCCGGCGAGTTCGCCGGCGGCAAAACACAAGAGCGGCCGGACCCGCTTGCCGCCCTCGAGCACCGCATAACGCATGGCCTCGTGCAGGCGCACCGGGACCGCACCAGGAGGCGGCAGCACGCGCGCCAGCGCCGCTTCCATGCGCGCCTGAACATCACCCATCCAGGCCTGGAAGTCCGCCGAATCAGTCGTCACTGGGCTCGGGTGCCTGCGCGGCGGAGAGGTTCTTGAGGACTTCGCCCTCCAGCACGCGGACCTGCTGCTGCGCCGATTCGAGCCTCTGCTGGCAAAACCGCGCCAGCTCCAGTCCCCGCTTGTGCGCGGCAAGGGAATGCTCGAGCGACAAATCGCCGCCTTCCATGCGACCCACGAGTTTCTCGAGTTCGTCGAGCGCTTGTTCGAAGGTGAGTGCTTTGGATGCGGCGTTTGGGTCGTCAGGGGAACTCTGACGCGGGGACCGACTCATAGTACCGAACCTTAGCCGAGCGACAACGACGGGTCAATGCGGGGTCAATGCGCCCGTCATTGCGCCGATGGGCTAAAATCCTCTTCCGCACCAACTGTGCCCGCAATTGCATCAAGGGGGGAACAGCACCATGTCCGATATCGCGAGCCTCGGGCGCCTCAAGCCATCGAGCGCGCAGCTGCCGGTCTCCTGGTACGTCGACCCGGAAATCTTCGCCCTCGAGAAGAAGAACCTGTTCGACGCCGGCCCGAATTACGTCGGCCACGAGCTCATGGTGCCCAACGTAGGCGACTACCAGAGCCTCGCGTGGATGGACCATGCGAAGATCCTCGTAAGGAACTCGGGCGACGAAAAGCGCGGCCCGCAATTGCTTTCCAACATCTGCCGCCACCGGCAAGCCATCATGCTTGAGGGGCGCGGCAATACCGAGAGCATCGTCTGTCCCCTGCACCGGTGGACCTACGATCTGAAAGGCGGGCTGCTCGGCGCGCCGCACTTTCCCGAGAGCCCGTGCGTGCGCCTGAATTCGACGCCCCTGGCGAACTGGAAAGGCATGCTGTTCGCCGGTCCGGGCGATCCGCACCGGGATCTCTCCAGCCTGTCGCTTGCCGCGGACTTCGATTTCTCCGGCTATGTGCTCGATCGCGTCAAGATCGACGACTACCCGATCAACTGGAAGACCTTCATCGAGGTCTACCTCGAGGTCTATCACGTCGACCCGTTTCATCCGGGCCTGGGCAACTTCACCGACTGCAATAATTTCCACCTCCAGTCCGACGACCGCTATTCGTTGCAGGTCGTGGCGGCCAAGGCGGGCCTGGGCCGGCCGGGCACGCCAGTGTACAAGCGGTGGCACGAGGCCTGCCTCAAGTACCTCGACGGGCGCGAGCCGAAATACGGCGCGCTTTGGCTCACGTACTTTCCGGGGCTCATGCTCGAGTGGTACCCGAACGTGCTGGTGGTCTCGCAATTGATTCCGCGCTCGCCGGCGCTCACCACCAACGTCGTCGAGTTCTACTATCCCGAAGACATTGCCCTGTTCGAGCGCGAATTCGTCGCAGCCGAGCAGGCCGCCTATATCGAGACTGCGATCGAGGACGGCGAAATCTGCACGCGCATGGATCGCGGCCGCCGCGCCCTCCATGCGCAGGGCGTGAGCGAAACCGGCCCCTATCAGTCTCCGATGGAAGATGCGGTGGTGCATTTCCACGAGTACCTCAGGCGCGAGCTCGAGCGGCCCGCGTAGCGCGCACCGCGGCAATACCCCTGTAAAATTGCGGGATGGCCTACCGCACACTGATCGACACGGCAACGCTGGCGAAGAACCTCGACGATTCCGACTGGCGGATCTTCGATGTCCGCCACGACCTCGCAAACCCCGAACTCGGGCGCCAGCAATACGCGGAGGGGCATATTTCCGGCGCGAGCTTCGTCAACCTCGACACCGGGCTCTCGGGCGAAAAAACCGGCAGGAACGGCCGCCACCCCCTGCCTGACCCGGATGATTTCCAGGCCACGCTCGGCGAATGGGGCCTCACCCCTGGCCAGCAGATCGTCGTGTACGACGCGTCGGGCGGGGTTTACGCCGGGCGCCTCTGGTGGATGCTACGCTGGATGGGCCACTACAGCGTTGCGGTCCTCGACGGCGGCATCCCCAAATGGGAAAAGGAAGGCCGTCCGCTGACCGCCGAAGTCCCGCACTACGCGCCCACGACTTATCGCGGCGCCCCGCGCACGATGCACGTGGACGCGGCATTCGTCAAAGCGAACCTCGGCAAATCCGAAGTGACCGTTGTCGATGCACGCGCCGCCGGAAGGTTCGCGGGCGTGGGTGAAACGATCGATCCGGTCGGCGGCCATATTCCCGGCGCGCTCAATCGCCCCTTCAGCGAAAACCTCGCCAGGGACGGCACGTTCAAACCCGCGGAGAAGCTGGCCAAGGAGTTCGCGCAGCTGCTCGGCAACCGCTCGCCCAGGCAGATCGTGCACCAGTGCGGCTCGGGCGTATCGGCCTGCCACAATATTCTGGCGATGGAAATTGCCGGCCTCGCCGGTTCCCGTTTGTATCCGGGCTCGTGGAGCGAATGGTGCTCCGATCCCAAGCGGCCTATCGCTACCGGAAGCGGGTAAGCCAGGCAAACAGCGCGCTGAAGACGCTTTCGCGGATCGGGAGCCTCGAGAGCACCAGGTCGTGGAGTCCGCCGGGAAACTGCTGCACCGTCACATCGTTGCCCAGGCGCGGGCTCCACTTCGCGATGTGGCGCCACCCAAGCACGATGTCGGCTTCATCCGAATGCATTACCAGCACCGGGCAGGTAAGCGATAGTCCCGCGTGCACCTTCGCGTGCGCCGCGAGAGCCGCGCCCACCCATCCGAAGTACAGCGGAAATCCGTCGAGCGGTTTCAGCCGCAGGTCGAAATCCCATTCGCCGCCGTAGTCCTTGTGCAGGCTCTTCGCGTAGTCGCGGCGCAGTCCTTTCGGATCCTTGAGGAACGGGAAAAGAATGCCGGTGGCTGCCGCTATGCCGAGCTTGAAGCGATCGGCCTCAGGAACATTGAATTCGAAGAAAGGGCTGTTGAGCCAGAGCGCCGCAATGGCGCCGCGTACTTCGCCTGAATCGGCATACAGCGCGGCGATCAGGCCGCCGGTCGAATGGCCCGCGAGCAATAGCGGCCCATTGGCTTCTTCGCGGATGATGCCGATTGCGCGCGTGATGTCGGGGAAATATTCGTCGATCCTCTTGCAGAAACACGGGTGCTGCCCAGCGAGGAGCGACCGCCCGTGTTTGCGCAGGTCGAGCGCGTGGAACGACCAGCCTTCGGCCTCGAAACGCTCCGCCATGTGGGCCTGGAAGAAATAGTCGATGAACCCGTGGATGTAGAGCACCGCGCGACGATGTTCGGGCGCCCCGGCCTTGCGCACCAGAGTGGCCACGACGGGACCGTCGTAGTCCGGCGGAAATTCGAGCGTTGCCGATTCAAAACCGGGCAGCAGCTTGTCCGCGGTCCACTCAATGTGAGTCATGCATGCTGCTCCAGGGCCCAAAGTACGTGTTCGCGAACCAATGCCGAAGGGTCGTCGGCGCGCGTGCGCAATGCGCCGACGATTTCCGGGTTTGTTTGCGCATTGCCCATGCCCACCGCGAGATTGCGCAACCAGCGCTCGTAGCCGATCCTGCGGATCGCCGAGCCGGCCATGCGCGCGTCGAACTCGCTTTCGCTCCAGTCGAACAGTTCGACCAGACTCGCCGAATCCAGGCCGTTCCTTACCGCGAAATCCGGCTCATCGGTCACTTGCGCAAAAGTGTTCCACGGGCACACGAGCTGGCAATCGTCGCAGCCGTACACGCGGTTGCCGATCAGCGGCCGCAGCTCGACCGGGATCGGGCCCTTCAGCTCGATCGTAAGATAAGAAATGCAGCGGCGCGCATCCAGACTGTAGGGGCCGACGATTGCCTGCGTCGGGCAGATTTCGATGCATCTGGCGCAGGTGCCGCAGTGGTTTGTCCCTGGCGCATCCATTGGCAGCGCGAGGTCGGTATAGATCTCGCCGAGAAAAAAATACGAGCCGGCTTCCCGCGACAGCAGCAGCGTGTGCTTGCCGCGCCATCCAAGGCCCGCGTTGGCCGCCAGCTCGACCTCCATGACCGGCGCGGAATCGGTGAATACGCGGTAGCCGAAATCGCCGATCTCCGCAGCCACCCGGTCGGCGAGCTTCTGCAGCCGCACGCGCAAGACCTTGTGGTAGTCGCGGCCCCGCGCGTATTTCGCCACGTAGGCTTTTGTGCCGTCGGCCAGTTCCGCCCAGCCATCGCCGGGTTGCGCAACATAGTTCATCCGGCAGGCAATTACGCGCAGCGTGCCGGGCAGCAAATCCGCGGGACGCGACCGGCGCGTGCCATGGCGTGCCATATAATCCATCTCGCCGTGCCAACCCCGCTCGAGCCACGCGGCGAGGTGCTTCTCGGCGTTCGAGAGGTCGGTGCCGGCAATCCCGACGCCCTGGAAGCCGAGTTCCCGGCCCCACGCCTTGATCGAAAGCGCCAGGCTCGCCACGTCGTAACCGGACTTCAGCATTGCCCGATCTTAGCAACAGGAATGCCACTCCAGCCCGGCTGCCTCTCGCTTCTGAAGACGCAACCCTGGCTTTGGGCGCAGCGCTGGCCAGCGGCACGCTGCCCGGGCGGGTCCTCTATCTCTCGGGGGACCTCGGCGCGGGCAAAACCACGCTGGTGCGGGGACTCCTGCGCTCACTCGGGTGGACCGGGCGCGTAAAGAGCCCGACCTACGCTTTGGTTGAGCTTTATGGCGTTTCCCGGTTAAACTTGTATCACTTTGATTTTTATCGGTTCAAGGACCGCGAGGAATGGGTGAACTCGGGCTTCCGGGAGCACTTCAACCCGGAGTCTTTGTGTATCGTCGAATGGCCGGAAATGGCCGAGGGACTGCTGCCTCCGCCGGATCTGCACATCACCCTCGAAATCAACGAGCCCGGACGCCGGGCCGGCTTTCTCGCGCACTCCGCGGCCGGGCGCGAGTGGCGGCAATCGGCCTTGGCTTCCTTGCTGTCTTCCTAGCCGCTCCTCCCCTTCACGCAGCCGACCAGATCGTCGGCACCCGCATCTGGCCGGCCAAGGATTACACGCGCGTTACGCTCGAATCGAAGCGCGAGATCCGCTACTCGCTGTTCACGGTAAACAACCCTGAGCGGCTGGTGCTCGATCTCGAGGACGTCGAGATGAGCGCCGTACTCGCGGACCTCAACAACAAGGTCAGCCCCGACGACCCTTACATCGCGAAGCTGCGCGTGGCACTCAACCGCCCGGGTGTAACGCGCGTCGTGCTCGACCTCAAGACGGTCGTGAAGGCCCAGGCATTCACGCTCAAGCCGATTGCCGACTACGGCCATCGGCTGGTGCTCGACCTCTATCCGACCGTGGCGCCCGATCCTCTCCTGGTTCTGCTGCAGGAAGAGGCGGCAAGGAGTCCGTCGACCTCGCCCCCCGTGCCTCCCCTGCCCGGCGTCTCCGCGCCCATTCCCCCGCCGCCACAGTTGAAGGACAAGGTCGCGCGCCTTGCCACGATAGTGATCGATCCCGGCCATGGCGGCGAAGACCCGGGCGCGCGCGGGTACGGCGGGAGCAACGAGAAGGACGTGACTCTCATCATCGCCAAACGCCTGAAGGCGATGATCGAGCAGGAGCCCGGGCTGCGCGTCGTGATGACACGGGACGCCGACTACTACCTCTCCCTGGCCATGCGTGTGGACAAGGCGCGCAAGGTGAAGGCGGACCTGTTCGTTTCGATCCACGCGGACGCCTTCGTGAAGCCGCATGCCCGCGGCTCGTCGGTGTTCGCCCTGTCGGAGCGCCGCGCGACTTCGGAGGCGGCGCGCTGGCTGGCGAAGAAGGAAAACGAAGCCGATCTCATCGGCGGGGTCAACCTCGACGTGAAGGACCGCTATCTCG
>JANMXB010000291.1:0-4026 GCA_031380765.1 Pseudomonadota bacterium
CATTGCCGTTCGCGGCCTGCGCGTGACCTGGGGCAGCCGGCTGTATGAGAATTACGTGGCCGAAGTCGATGAATTGCCGATTGCCCGTTTACGCGCCGGCGGCGCGGTGATCCTGGGCAAGACCAATGTGCCCGAGTTCACTATGCAGGGCTACACCGACAACGCATTGTTCGGACCGACGCGCAATCCCTGGAACCCCAATCTGACGCCGGGTGGATCCAGCGGCGGTGCAGTCGTATCGGTGGCCGCCGGATTTTGTCCGATCGCCATCGGAACCGACGGAGGTGGCTCGATTCGCAGGCCCGCATCGCACACGGGCGTGGTTGGCTTCAAGCCCTCGCGCGGGCGGGTGCCGCGTTGCGATGGACTGCCGCCGATCTTCCTCGATTACGAATCGGTCGGGCCGATGACGCGCAGCGTCGAAGACACGATCATTGCGACCGCTGCCATGAGCGCGCCCCATCATCGGGATTCCGCATCGGAAGCGTTTCTCGGCTCCCCATTCGCGGTCCCTGACGCCGTCCCGGCTTGCCGAATCCTTTTCACGCCTGCTTTTGGCGACTGCCCGGTTGACGCCGAAATCGCATCGAACCTCGCCGATGCGGCCGAAGGTTTGCGCAGACTTGGCCATCGCGTGGAGGAGCGTGCCCCGTTTCATCTCGCCGACGAAGTCAACTCGAACTGGCCCAGGCTCTCCCAAGCCGGGCTCGCTTGGCTGCTCGAATCAATCCCCGGCTGGCCCGGTCGGATCTCGGCAGCCATGGAGGCCGGTGCGAACATCGGACGCGAGATGCGGGCGACGGAATTCTTCGGCTTGCTCGTGTCGGTCGACCGGATGCGGCGGGCTTTTGGTGAGCTGTTTGCCGACTATGACCTGTTGCTCACACCGACCGCTGCAGCGCTGCCCTGGCCGGCTGCGGAGCAGTATCCTCGCGTGATCGATGGACACGCAGTCGGTCCGCGCGGCCACGCCGTGTTTACCGGTTTCGCAAACGCCGCGGGTCTGCCCGCCATCAGCCTGCCGTGCGCGGCCTCGCGTTCAGGTCTGCCGATCGGCCTGCAGCTCGCCGGACGATTCGGGCAGGACGGCTTGGTTTGTGCAGTGGCGCGGCAGTATGAGCAGGCCCATCCCTGGGCGGATCGCTGGCCCAATCTGGCGGCCGACGCACTGACCGGGGGCGACGGCAACCTCAGTGCGTCTGCATCACTTTAGAGCGCGGTGGAAAACATTCAGGTGAGGAGCAGAGATCAACTGTGCACAGATTCGCCAGCTTATCGCCCCTTGCTTGCTCTCTTTACTCGGTGGCCTTGTCGAGCGTCGTCCTGAACTGCGCGAGTTCCTGCGGATTTAAATCGGATACCGCCCACCATGTCATGCCCGCGCGGTTCCACGTTATGAGGTGAAAGCCCTGCCGCTCGAGCTTGCGTGGCCGGGCGTCGCCCGCGACAGGCCAGACGAAGAGATTGATCAGGTGCTGGCGATGCCGGTAGATGAGCGCGGCCACTGGGCGGCGGTCGAGATAATCGAGCCGCCCGCCAACAAGCGCGAACCCTTGAGCGGTGAGGTCGAATACGGGCGGCGAAAAATCGAGCTTGCCCGCGAACCATGGCCTCACGGTGTGGCTGTCGGATGACGCGACGTCGAACGCATGGTCGACCATGAGCGAGCGCACATGGGCGCCAACGATTTCTCCGGCGAGCCGATCGTCGGTGCCGGGCATCGCAAAATAGACGCCCGCGGCGAGTAGAAGCGCGAATGCGGCCGCAAGACCCGAAGCGAGTCCCCAGGGTTTCCAGCGCGTCGCCGGCGCATCCGGCAGCGACGCAAGGATGCGCGCGGCAAGCCGGGGAGGCGTGGCGTGATACGTCGCCTCGTTCCTGATCCTTTCGCCGAGCAGGGCGGCGGCCGCGTCGGGCGCTTCTTCATCCATTGCAGTCCTCCTTTGCGAGCAACGCCGCGAATTCCCTGCGCGCCCGCGACAGTCGCGACATGACTGTGCCGATCGGGATCGCCGCGATATGCGCGATTTCCCGGTAAGACAAGTCTTCCATCTCTCTTAGCACCAGCACCTCGCGAAATTCCACCGGAAGTTTCCTGAGCGCCGCGTTGACCTGTCCGCGCTCCTCCTTGCGCGCCAGCCGCGATTCGGGCCCGTCCGTATGCGCCTGCCCGTGCCGCAGCTCGTCGAACTCGCGTGTTGCGGACGAGGCGCGGCCGCCCTCCAGCCAGCTCATGGCGGTGTTGCGCACGATCGCGAGCAGCCAGGCGCGTCCGGAATCGCCATGCATGCCGTCCAGAAAACGAAAGGCGCGCAGAAACGCTTCCTGGACGATGTCCTCGGCGTCCTGGTCGCTGCGCGTGAGCCAGCGCGCGAGGTTGTACGCCACATCGAGATGGGGCAGCACCAGCGCTTCGAAACGCCGCGTCTTGTCACCTTCCAAGCTTGGATCTCCTTGCCCCAGTGAATTGGGTACCGGGTTGCGGGCTGTTTTATTCCCGCTCACGCCGATCGCTAGCGGTCGGGAATAAAGCGGCGAGCCTGCCGGTATTGCAGCGTACAGGCCGTCCAAACTCCTCACAAGGAAACCATCATGAAACAAGGCATCGACCGGCGCGAGTTCCTCAAACTGGCAGGCGTGGGCGGCGCGGTATTCGCTTCGGGGCTTTACCCGATCGCGGGGCGCGCGCAGGCGGCGGACGATTTCTTCTTCGTGCAACTGTCCGACACCCACTGGGGCTTCCAAGGTCCGCCCAATCCTGACGCCAAGGTGACGCTTAAAAAGGCTGTCGCGGCCGTGAACAGCCTCGATCAGCAGCCGGATTTCGTCGTGTTCACGGGCGACCTTACGCACACCACCGACGATCCCGCGGTGCGCCGGGAGCGCCTCGCGGAATTCCGCGACATCGTCGGCGAACTCAAGGTAAAGAACGTGCGCTTCATGCCGGGGGAACACGACGCGTCGCTCGACAAGGGTGCGGCCTACCAGGAATTCTTCGGCAAGACGCACTACACGTTCAATCACAAGGGCGTGCATTTCATAGTTCTGGACAACGTGTCCGATCCCGGCGCGAGCATCGGCGCCGAGCAACTCGAGTGGATGGCCTCCGACCTGAAGCAGCTCGCAAAGGAGCAGCGCATCGTCGTGTTTACCCATCGTCCCCTGTTCGACCTGTATCCGGAGTGGGACTGGGCGACCAAGGATGGCGCGAAGGCGGTCGAATTGCTGATGCCCTACCAGAACGTGACGGTGTTCTACGGCCATATCCACCAGGAAAACCACCACACGACGGGCCACATCGCGCACCATGCGGCGAAATCGCTCATCTTTCCGCTGCCCGGGCCCGGCTCGCAGCCCAAGCGCGCGCCGGTCGCGTGGAACGCGGCGGAGCCGTACAAAGGCCTGGGTTTTCGCGCAGTCAGCGCGAAGAAGGCAGGTCTCGCGGTCACCGAATTCCCGGTGCAGAAGGCTTAAGCGGTGGATCGAAGACAGTGGAATAGAAGGAAGTGGCTCAGCGCCGCGGCATCGCTGGCCGCGGCGGGATGCGGCGGCGTCCTGGTCGCGCAGGAAAAGGCGGTGAGGACAGTCCGCATCCACACCAAAAAGTTTGAATTCATGCCCGAGGAAATCACGCTCGCCAAGGGAGAGACGGTAATCCTGGAGCTGATCGCCGATGACATTGCAATGGGGTTCCGCTGCAAGGAGCTGAATCTGCGCGTCGATGCGGTGCCCGGCAAGCCCGCGCAACTGCGCCTTACGCCACCGGCGGCAGGAAGGTTCCACTTTTACTGCGACGTGTTCTGCGGCGACGGGCACGAGGACATGGACGGGCATATCACCGTCACCGGCTGAACGTACACACGAAAGTCCTTGACATTGGCTCGTGAGAGGCGCCAACTAAATTTGCTTTGGCGAGTCGGGTCGGGATGGATTCCAAACGAACCAAAGATGATCCAGTTGCTGTACGGGTTTTCGCCGTTGCGCGCGCCCCGAGTTGCGGGTGTACCTGAAGCGGCCGTGCAGCGA
>JANMXB010000300.1:0-3104 GCA_031380765.1 Pseudomonadota bacterium
TCGGCACGCCGTTCTGGGACAAGCTCTCGGCCAGGCAGAAGACCGAGCTGCGCTACCACAGCCAGGTCCACCAGCTGTCGCAGTTCCTGCACGGCGAGCAGGGGGCGCTGGTGTGCTCCGCGCGCATCGTGCAGGACGTCCCCACCATCGAATCCAAATTTTATGCCGCCACGCAGGTCATGGATGAGGCGCGCCATGTCGAGGCCTTCAGAAAGCTGCTGACCGACAAGTACCGCATGGTGTATCCGATCTCGCCGCCGCTGAAAAGCCTGCTCGAGCAGACCCTGGGTGACCGGCGCTGGGACTTTACCTACCTCGGCATGCAGGTCCTCATCGAAGGCCTGGCCCTGGTCGCTTTCCAGAGCATCCGCGATTACTCGAGGAACACCCTGTGCCGCCAGGTCAACGCCTACGTGATGCAGGACGAGGCGCGCCACGTCGCGTTCGGCCGCATGGCGCTCAAGGACTATTACCCGCAGCTCACCGAGGCCGAGCGCCGCGAGCGCGAGGATTTCGTGATCGAGGGCTCGATCTACCTGCGCGACCGCCTGCGCTCGGTCGAGATGTGGGAGAACCTCGGCTACGACCCGAAGGAAATCCTCCCGGCGATCGAGGCGTCGGAGGGCAACATCCGCTACCGGATGCGCCTGTTTTCACGCATCGTGCCCACCGTGCGAGACATCGGCCTCTGGAGCCCTCGCGTGCAGAAAGCGTTCGCCGACATGGGCGTGATGAAGTACGCGACCACCGACGCCGAAGCGATGCTCGAAAAGGACGCGCAGGTGGCCGAAGAGTTCGACCGGCAGATGCAGGAAGGGTGGAGCGCAAAAGCCTGAAGGCGCCGCAAGGCGATGGCAGCATTTAACCTCGAAAGCCGCTCCAAGCCTGGTGCCAAGGCTTAAAATGGCAGCATTGGATTTTCCCGCTAATCCAGCTTCGCCCCCGAAGCCGTCACCGCCTCGCGCCACTTCTCCGTGTCGCGCCGGATGAATTCGCCGAACTGCTGCGGCGTGCCGCCGACGATCTCGAGACCCTGCGTCGCAAACCGCTCGCGCAGCGCCGGATCGGCGAGCACCTTGCCGATCTCGGCGTTGAGGCGCGCGACGATCGGCGCCGGGGTGCCACCGGCCACCACGACGTTCTTCCCTTCGAATCCGATATTCATGCTGTCTGCGTTGGCTTTCCGAGCGGAAGTTCCGTCACTTCCTTGATGACCCACACCACGATCGGCTCCGCGCGGTTCCTCACCGTGATCTCCTCACGCTGGAACGCGGACACGTCCAGGCCCGCGCGCTCCGCCACACGGTCGGAGATGATGAGCTCGCAGGCGAATTCCTTGGTCTGGTCCTGCAGCCGGCTCGCCGTGTTCACCGTGTCGCCCACGGCAGTGAGATAGGTCGCCGCGCCACGGCCCATGTGGCCGACCACTGCTGGGCCGCAGTGCACGCCGATGCCAAGGCGCAGCGGCGAAGGCAGCGCCTCGCGCAGTTCGACGCTCAAACCGGCGATGGCACGGTGCATCGCACGCGCCGCGGCCAGGGCATCGCGTGCCCCTTCTTCGGGCCCTGCGTCCACCCCGAAGAGCGCCATCACGCCATCGCCGATGAACTGGTTCGGGATGCCGCCGTCCGCCTCGATGGCCCCGCCCACGGTCTCGAAATAGCGATTGAGGAGAAACACCACGTCGTAAGGCAGGCGCTTCTCGGAGATCTTGGTGAATCCGCGCAGGTCGGCGAACATGACGCAGACTTCCCTTTCGCGGCCGGCCATGATGCCGGGATACGAGAGGGACGCCACCGGCGCCACGCTCGGCGGAATGAGCGGAATGATGGACAGGTCGTGCACCGGGCGCAGCTGGCACGCAAGCCGCACGTCGGGCGCCGCGTTGAGCCGCGCCAGCACGCGCGCCTCGGTCGGGTTGGGCGGCGGCAAGGCGTCGGCACCCGAGAGGACGCGCACGCGGCAGGTCGAGCAGCGGCCCCGGCCGCCGCACACCGAGGCGTGCGGAATGCGCTCCTGCCGGCTCGCCTCGAGGATCGAGAAGCCCACCGGAACGCTGACCACTCGCGCACCGGGGTAGGTGATGCGCACGGAACTCCCGCGCTCGAGAATCTGGCGCAGCGCGCGCGCGCCGAGCGTAACGGCAAGCAGCGCCCCCAGCACCCAGCGGATCGAATCGCCGGTGTGCCCGAGGGCCGCTCTCGCCATGACGTCGGGCGAGCGGGCGTCGGCGAACGTTTCCTGGATCCAGATCGGGTCGACCGCCAGCGTCGCGACAAACCGCCCGGCCTGCGCGAAGCCGAGCAGCGCGAGCACCGGCATCAGGACCGCGAACGTGTAGAGCACCATGCGTACGCGCGCGTACCAGGGCTGCATCCGCAGCCAGTAGTGGATGCCCATGCAGCCGTGCACCCAGGCAACCAGCAGCAGGCCGCTCTGCCAAAGGCCGAGTTCGGGCTTGAGCACCCAGAAGAGCAGGACCAGCGCGGTGTACGAATCCTCGAACCCGTAGAACTGGTGGGCGAGGCGCGTGCCGACCACATGGTCGATTACGAGGAGCGGAATGGCCATGCCGAGGACGATCTGGATCGCCTCCCAGGGCGGCATGCGAAATTGGCGGCGCAGGTAGATCGACCATGCCGCAAGCGCTATGTGCACCGTCACCGCGCCGGCGAGGAGCGCGGTGCCGACCGGATTGCGCCACAGCGCGAGGAATGCCCAGCGTCCGGCCTCCATGGCGGCGAGCGAGATCAGCCCGAGCGAATGGTTGACGAGGTGCGTGGCGACAAACGTAAACAGCACGAGGCCGGAGGCAATGCGCGCGCGGCGGGCATCTTTCGATTGCCTGCGCGGGCCTTTCGCGGCGGCGGGCGCGCTCGTCAAACCTGCGCTCAATCTTCCTGGCGGGCGAGCTTCTCCAGCGCCTCGCCCGTGACCCGGAACAATCGCCACTCCTCCATGCGCACCGCGCCCAGGCTTGCGTAAAAGCGGATCGACGGCGCGTTCCAGTCGAGCACCATCCACTCGAAGCGACCGCAGCCGCGCTCGTGCGCGATGCGCGCGAGGGTCAGCAGCAGCGCCTTGCCATAGCCGCGCCCGCGATG
>JANMXB010000369.1:0-9777 GCA_031380765.1 Pseudomonadota bacterium
ACCTTGCGCGCGCAGTCTACTTTCTCGCGGCTGAAGCGCCTTATGTGACCGGCCAGATCATTGCCGTCGACGGCGGGCGCAGCATCAACATCTGAGAACCATGGCCAGCCATCCCATCAGTATTGTTCCAGGCCCGCGCAAGGATCCGCGCAAAATGGACCATGAGGCCAACAAGCTCGCCAAGCGCCTTCGCCGGTTGGTCGGCGATGCGATTGTCGACTACGGCATGATCGGTGAAGGCGACCGCGTGATGGTGTGCCTCTCCGGGGGCAAGGACAGTTACGGCATGCTCGACGTGCTCATGGCGCTGCAGGAGAAAGCGCCCGTGAGCTTCGAGCTCATCGCGGTCAACCTCGACCAGAAACAGCCGGGCTACCCCGAAGAGGTGCTGCCCGAATACCTGAAAGCGCGCGGCGTGCCTTTCCGCATCGTCGAGCAGGACACCTTTTCGATCGTGAAGCGCGTGATCCCCGAGGGCAAAACGATGTGCTCCCTTTGCTCCCGGCTGCGGCGCGGCGTGCTGTACCGCGTGGCCGGCGAGCTCGGGGCGACAAAGATTGCGCTGGGCCATCATCGCGACGACATCCTCGCGACGTTTTTCCTCAACCTGTTCTACGCGGGCAAGCTGAAGGCGATGCCGCCCAAGCTGGTTTCTGACGACGGCAGGCATGTGGTCATACGGCCCCTGGCCTATGTGCCCGAATCCGACCTCACGGCCTACGCGGAGCTGAAAGGATTCCCGATCATTCCCTGCACGCTGTGCGGCTCGCAGTCCAACCTGCAGCGCCAGGTGGTCGGCGGCATGCTGAGGGAGTGGCAGAAAAAGATGCCCGGGCGCATCGAATCGATCCTGCGCGCGCTCACGGACGTGCGCGCATCGCACCTCATGGATCGCAAGATCTTCGATTTTGCCGGCCTCGCCGCGACCGGGCTCGAAAACGCGGAAGGCGACAAGGCTTTCGACCCGGAAACGTTCCACGAGCCGAAGTTCGCCGATCTTGCGGAGGAAGGCTGATGGGGATTGCGCGCGGAGCGCTTTGCGTTGCGCTCGTGACGTTCACGCTGGCGGCTGGCTGCGGCAGCCTGCGTGGCGACTGGCGCACCGCAAGCCACGAGCCGGTCGGCAGCGCGCCTGATCCTGCGTTGACCCGCGAGGCTGTCGTGCAAGTCTACGCGGCGCGCGCTTTCGGCTGGCGCGGGGCCTGTTCGGCGTGCACACCTGGGTCGCCGCCAAACCCGCTGGCGCGAGCGCTTATACGGTGTATGAGGTCATCGGCTGGCGCGCGCGCTGGAACGATTCGGTGGTCGCAATCCACGAGCGCGCACCCGACGCCCGCTGGTACGGCGCGACGCCGGAGCTGCTCGCGGATAAGCGGGGCGAGGCGGCGCAGGCGCTCGTCCCGCGCATCGAAGCCGCGGCGCGTGCCTATCCGTGGAAAGGCGAATACACGATCTGGCCGGGTCCGAATTCGAACACGTTTACGGCCTGGATCACCCGCTCGGTGCCCGAGCTCCAGGTCGACCTGCCGCCGACCGCGATCGGCAAGGACTACAACCGGAGCCTCTTCGATGCCGCGCCCAGCGGCGGCGGAGGCCAGGCGAGCGTGGCCGGGCTGCTGGCGATCACGGCAAGCGGCGTGGAAGGGCTGGAACTCAACCTGCTGGGCCTGACGTTCGGGCTCAATCCGTTCGATCCGGCGCTCAAGCTGCCGTTCGTCGGGCGCATCGGGCCGGAGCGGATTCTGAGAAATTAGGTTTCATAACCCTAGCACTGGCGCCATTCTCAGGGCAATTTGTGTATTGGTACCGGTACACTTTCGCCTGTCGCCCGGCTTTCATCCCGCCCTGAGCTCGAGCCCTCGATGCAGCTGCTCCGCTGCGATCATCAGCTTGGGCAGCATGGTGGGAAGCGCGATCTCCTTCGTCATGCGCAGCGAATTCACGCTCATGTTCAGCGCCGCGCACACGCGGCCTTCGTGATCGGCCACCGGCACCGAGAGTCCGCAGATGTGCTCCTCCAGTTCGCCCTGGATCCACGACCATCCTTGCGCGCGGTCGCGCGTGATCGCCTCCCTGAGTTCAGCCGGATCGGTAAGCGTCGCCTCGGTGTATTTCTGCAGCGTCGCCCGCTCGAAGTAGCCGTCGAGCGCGCGCTCGGAGAGTCCACCCAGCAGCACGCGGCCTATCGAGGTCACATAGGCGGGCAGGCGGGTGCCGACGACCGAGCCGCCGGTCACGACGGCGCGCACCGAGTTGCGGATCACGTACACGATCTCGGTGCCATCGAGCACCGCGAGCGTGCAAGTCTCCTGCACGTCGCCGACCAGCTGCTCGAGGATCGGATGGGCGTAGCCCCAAAAAGGCGAGGACGACGTGTACGCATAGCCCAGGCGCAGGATTTTCGGGGTGAGGAAGAACAGGCGCTCCTTGTGGCCCACGAAGCCGAGCTGCTCGAGCGTATACAGCAGCCGGCGCGCACCGGCGCGCGTGAGGCCGGCGCGCAGGGCCACCTGCGAAAGGGTCATGCGCTCATGGCCTTCGCCGAAAGCCATGACGACCAGCAGCCCGCGCGCAAACGCCTCGACAAACTGGCCGCCGGACTCGCGCGCCGTGATCGGGAAGCCGGGATGCGGAGTCATGCGGCGCCTTGCGCAGACTTTTCGATCAACGCATCGACGATGACGGTGTCCGCGTCGCTCGCGCCGGCCATCACCGGGTTGAGGTCGATCGAGGCGATAGCGCCGCCGGCGGCCTCGAGCAATCCGCCCAGGCGCACCGCGAGTTTCGCAAGCGCCCCCAATGCCATCGGCGGCTCGCCGCGCACGCCCGCAAAGAGCGGCGCGATGCGCAGCGTGCCCAGGCGCTCGAGCACGTCTTCCTCGCTGAACGGATAGCGCAGCAGCGCGATGTCGGGCAGCGCTTCCACGTACTTGCCCCCGTCGCCGAGCATCACGAGCGTGCCGAAGCGCGGATCCAGGCGCGCGCCAACGACAAACTCATGCTGCGCCGGACGCATCGCGGCGACAATCACCGCCGCCTCCGGCGTCTTCATTGCAGCGAGCTTGCGCCGGAGGTCTTCGAATGCGGCGATGGTTGCGGCGGGGCTCTTGCAGCTGAGATGAACCAGCCCGTGCTCGGATTTGTGGGGGATCTCCGCGGAGCAGGCTTTCACCGCCACCGGCGCTCCCAGCTCGTGGAAAGCCGCGAGCACCTCCTTCTGCGTGCGGCACAGGCGGAATGCGACCGTCGGGAAGCCATGCCCGGCGAGCAGGCCGAGGCTGTCGGCTTCGGACAGGAACCGGCCTTCGCCCTTCGGCACCGCCACCGCTTCGACCACGGCGGGCTTTGCGACGGGCCGCTGCATGAGTTCGCAATGAGCGATGAACTGGCCCAGCGCGGCGACCGCGTCGATTTCGTGCGCAAACGCGGCAAGACCGGCGGCGCGGAACTGCTGCGCGGTCGCTTCGAGCGGCGCGGCCACCGCCAGCGGTTTGCCTGTCTCGGCGACGTAGGCCGCGCAGTCACGCACGAACTGGGGCACGTCGTACCCGAGGCCCGAAGCGGCGAGGCTCACGAACACCGCGTCGGTCGCGCCGCGTCGTGCGAGGACCGGCAGGATGTCGCTGAACATGCGGCTGTTGGTCAGCAGCGCCGCGGTGAGGTCGATCGGATTGCCCGAGGCGCCGAATTCGGGCAACACCGCGCGCAGCTCGGCGCGCGTGGGTTCGTCGAACTGCGCGAGAGCCAGCCCGTGCTTGTCCGCCGCATCGGCCGCCATCACACAAGAGGCGCCGGAGTTGCTGATCGCCACCATCCGCCGCCCTTTCGGCTTCCAGCCCTTGAGGTAAAGGTCCGCCGCGTTCACGAGGCTGCGAATGTCGGGCACGCGGTAGATCCCGTGCTGGCGGAAGAATGCGTCGACGACGCGGTCCTCGGTGGCAAGCGCGCCGGTGTGCGAATTCGCCGCCGCCGCTCCGCGCGCCGAGACGCCGGCTTTGAGCGCAACGATGGGCAGGCCGCGCTCGCGTGCCACAGTCGCCGCGCGGGCAAGTTTCGCGGGATCGGCGATCGCCTCGAGGTAAAGCAGCAGGAGCTTTATGTCCGGGTCGAGCGCGACCGCAAGCGCAAAGTCGGCCACCGTCAGGTCGCTTTCATTGCCGGTGGCATGCGTATGGCGCACGCCGATGCCCTGCTTTCGCAGAAAGGCGTAGGGCACCACGCTCATCGCACCCGACTGGCTGACGATGCCGACCGGTCCGTCCATGGGCTCGACTTCGCTGATGATGGTCGAGAAGGTGGCGATCGCGCCGTTGGCGAAATTCGCGATGCCCTGCGTGTTCGGCCCGACAATGCGCATCCCCGCCGCACGGGCCGTGCGCACCATTTCTTCCTGCGCGCGCTTACCGGCTGCGCCGATTTCGCCGAATCCCGAAGTAATCACGACGGCCACCTTTACGCCCCGCGTTGCGCAGGCAGCGACCGCATCGACCGCGCCCATGCCCGGTACGGCAACGATGGCGAGGTCGGGCGCTTCGGGCAGCGCCGCGATGTCCGGATACGCTTTGAGACCCTGGATCTCCGGGCGGTTCGGATTGACTGGATAAATGCGGCCTTGGTACCCGGCGCGCAGCATGTACTTGATCGGCCGGCCGCCGATCTTCTCCGGGTTGTCGGAGGCGCCGATGATCGCGACCGACCGCGGGTTCAGCGCGGCGGGCAGGCGGTCGTCGGCAATCTCTGCGGTCATCTCAACTCCAGCGCGCATCGCGCTTTTCGCGGTAGGCGCGCATCGCCTCGGCGAAGTCGTCCGAAGCGAGGCCCTGGCGCTGGAATTCCATGTAGATGGACAGGGCGGCATCGAAGTCGGCGCTGGCCGTCAGGTTCATCGCGCGCTTGGTGGCGCGGGCGCCTTGCGACGAGTTGGCGGCGGTTTTGGCCACCAGCGCGTCGAATTCTGCATCGCGGTTTTCGTCGGAGACGAGGCGCGTTACGAGACCGACGCGCAGCGCCTCCGTGCCATCGATCGGCTCGCCCCACAGCGCCATCTCCTTGGCGCGCCCCATGCCGATGAATTTCGCCAGGCGCCAGACCGCAAGCCCCGGCAGCAGCCCTTCCTTCGCCGCGGGCAAGCCGAATTTCGACGCCGGCGTGCCCACGCGAAGGTCGCAGGCGAGGCCAAGCTGCACGCCGCCGCCGAGAGAGTAGCCATGCATCAGTGCGATCACGATCTTGTCCATGGCCTCGATCATGCGCAGGCATTCTTCCCACAGCGCGAAGTTGTCCGCGCCGATTTTGCCGGTCGAAAGATCCTTGAGATCGATGCCGGTGCAGAAGGCGCGGCCTTCGCCGCGCATCGCCAGCACACGGACCGAGGCGTCGCCGGCCGCAAGTTCGAGGGCCGCCTTGAGGTCGTGCTTGGCCGGATACGACATCGCGTTGAGCCGCTCGGGACGGTTGAACGTGATGGTCGCGAGCTTGTCCGTGCTCGTGTAGATCAGGTGGTCGAATTCACGTCGCACGTTATGTCACCCCTCGATCGGTCCGCGATGGATCAGCTCGTGCGTGCGTAATTGACCTCGGTGCACACGTTGAGCAAGGCCTGGCGCTTCTCGTTTTTCACGGCGTTCAGCGCGCGCTTGAGGGCCGGCATCATTTCGGCCGGGTTCTCCACCCGCTCGCCGTAGCCGCCGCTCGCCTTCGCGATTTCCTCGAACCGCGGTGAGGGCTCGAGCACCGAGAAAGGCGGCTTCTCAGCTTCTGCGGCGTGCCCTTTCGGGTACATGCTGAGCGTGGCGCGGTGCACCGCGCCCCAGCGCGCGTTGTTGTTGATCACGTACAGCACCGGCAGAGCGTGCGCCTCGCCCACGAAATGCGTCGGGGTCGGATTGCCGAACATGTAGGCCCCATCGCCGATCGCGCAGATGACGGTAGCGTCCGGCTTGCCGAGCTTGGCGCCGAGCGCCGCCCCCATGCCCCAGCCCAGGCCGCCCGAGGGCGGGTGGGAGAAATAGCGCCCCGGTTCGTTGATGGTGAGTTCCTCGAGGACCAGCGGGTACTCGTTGATGACGATGGTGTTCTCGTCCGCGACGGCGTTGATGCAGTGGGTCATCCACTTGGCCGAGATCGCTCCGGAAGTTTGGTTTGCGCCCGCGCCCATGCGCATGCGCAGGCGATAGTCGGCGGATTGCTGCGACACGGCCGCGCGCCGCGCGGCGATTTTGGTCGCCGAGCCTGCGTGACGCTCGGTGCGCTCCGAGAGCCGGTCGAGCGTGGGCGCGAGGCTACCGGCCAGCGCGATATCGGTGCGGAAACCGCGCACCGGATAGCGTGCGAACAGCGGATCGGTGCCCAGGTGAACGACCATGCACTCGGGGTTGAGTTTTGCGCTGTCGGGGATCCATGGCACGTCGCTGTCGACCACGAGGATCAGGTCGGCATCGGGAATCATCGCGTGCGGGTCATAGCCGCAATGCATCGGATGCTCGGTCGGCAGAGCCATGTAGCGCGGCCGGTAGTGGATGACGGGAATCGCGTAGGTCTCCGCGAGCCGCGTGAGCGCCTGCGCGGTTTCGGCTGTTCGCCCGCCGTTCGAGGTGATGATCATCGGGTTCTTCGCGGCCCCCAGAAGCTTCGCGACTTCTTCAAGCGTGTCCGGATCGGCCGAGGGCGGGCTCACCGGCGCGATCGTCGTGCGCTTGCCGATCTTCGTTTCGCCCATTGCCGAGGCGAGGACTTCGCGCGGCAGCGTGAGGTACACCGGCCCGCAGGGTTCGCTCTTCGCGATCGCCAGCGCGCGGTCGACGACCGACTCGACCTGCGAGTGGTGGCGCAGCTCATAGTCCCATTTGACGAACTCGCGCAGCATGCCGCCCTGGTCGAACTGCTCCTGCGCCCAGTTGATGTAGTTGTTGCGCGAGCCGAGCAGCCCGCCTTCGGTGATCGGCGTGCGGCCCGCGGTGAAAAGGATCGGGACGTTCTGGCGGGACGCGTTGAAGATGCCGTTGATCGAGTTCGCGGTGCCAAGGCCCACGTGGACCATCATTGCCTGCGGACGGCCGGTAACCATGTAGTAGCCGTGCGCCATTGCGACGCCGACGTTTTCATGCGGGACGATGATCGGTTCGGGCATCTGCCAGCCCAGCGCGCGCCCTTTTGCGAGCGCTTCGACCAAGGGAGGAAAATCGGTTCCCGAATTTCCGAACAGGTAATCCACGTCGCGTGACGCGAGCAGAGCGAGGTACGCTTCCGCCACCGTTTCGGGCTTGAATTCAACGGGTTGACCTGTTTTCATGACATCTCCGGCGGACAAATAGTTCGTTGAAAGAACAGAGGTTTTTCTAATGAACAAATCGTACGCCGTGCGCTTCCAGCGTCAAGAGTCCGTTCCGCAACCGGCAGGGCAATCTAAATTTATCAAAATTATTTTGTCAGGTAAAATCCGGATATGAACTGCGCAGAGCGGCTGGTAGAGATTTTCGGCACCCAGGCGGATGTCGCCCGTGCGTTTCAGCTCGACCGCGCAGTGGTCAACAACTGGGTGAAGACCGGCTACGTGCCCGCGCGCTGGGCGATGGAAGTCGAGCAGTTGACTGGCGGCAGGATCCATGCCGTCGATGTGCTCAACGACGCTGCTGCGAGAAAACCCGTTCGAGTGAAATCCAGGCCCGACGATTTCGCCGGCGCCGCCCATGGGAGTGATGCCATGTCCAAGTTTGCCCCCGCAAAACGCATCCAGTCTTTCCACCCGCCGCAGCGCACGCTGATGGGTCCGGGGCCCACGGAGATTCATCCGCGCGTGCTCACGACCATGAGCCAGCCGGCGATCGGCTACCTCGACCCGATCTTCGTCGAGATGATGGAAGAGCTGAAGTCGCTCCTGCGCTACGCCTACCAGACCAAGAACCCGCTGACCTTCCCGGTGTCCGGTCCCGGCTCGGTCGGCATGGAGTACTGCTTCGTCAACATGGTGGCGCCGGGCGACAAGGTCGTCGTCTGCCGCAACGGCGTGTTCGGCGGCCGCATGATCGAGAACGTCGAGCGCGCGGGGGGCGTTGCAGTGGTCGTAGAGGACAAGTGGGGTGAGCCCGTCGATCCGCAAAAACTGGAAGACGCGCTCAAAGCGAACCGCGACGCGAAGATCGTCGCCTTCGTGCACGCCGAGACTTCGACCGGCGTGCAGTCGGATGCGAAAACGCTGGTGGAGATCGCGCACAAGTACGACGCGCTGACGATTGTGGACGCGGTGACGTCGCTCGGCGGCACGCCCGTGCTCGTCGACGAGTGGGGCATCGACGCGATCTATTCCGCGAGCCAGAAATGCCTGTCGTGCACGCCGGGCCTGTCGCCCGTGTCGTTCTC
The DNA here is from genome assembly GCA_031380765.1 of Pseudomonadota bacterium. Taxonomy (GTDB): domain Bacteria; phylum Pseudomonadota; class Gammaproteobacteria; order Burkholderiales; family SG8-39; genus SZAS-79. Next base: position 8,359 of record JANMXB010000369.1, read on the forward strand.
GGAGCAAGTGGTCGAGCGGGTCAAGGCGCGCAAGGACAAGATCCACAGCTGGTTCATGGACATGAATCTGCTGCTCGGCTACTGGGGCGCGACCAACCGCACTTATCACCACACGGCGCCGACGAATTCGCTCTTCGCTTTGCACGAAGCCCTGCTGCTGATTCGCGAGGAAGGTCTCGAGAACGCGTGGGCGCGGGCGACCCGCCATCACCTGGCGCTCAAGGCCGGGCTCGAAGCGATGGGCATGAAATTCCTCGTCAACGAGAAATTCCAGCTGCCGCAGATGAACGCGGTGCTTTGTCCGGAGGGCGTCAATGAAGCCGAAGTCCGCAAGCGCCTGCTCGACGAATTCAACCTCGAGATCGGCGCAGGCCTCGGGCCTCTGGCAGGAAAAATCTGGCGCTTCGGCTTGATGGGTTATTCATGCCGCCCGGAAAACGTCATGGTGTGCCTGTCGGCACTGGGCTCGGTGCTTGACGACATGGGCCTGCCGATCCACGTGGGCGATGCGGAGTCGGCCGCGCACGGCGCGTATGCGCAGATGCATGTGAAGGATGCGCAGCGGAAGAAGAAGGCGGCCTGACAGGCAGTCGCTACAAGAGATCAGAAATCAGTCACGCATTCCAAGGGTTGATGATCTCCAAGTCCGCGATGCCGGAAAAGTCGGATACGTTGCGCGTGGCGAGGCTGAATCCGCGACTACACGCGACGGCGGCAATCTGGCCGTCTTCCGTGGAGATTTGTTTGCCTTCTTTCTGAAGCCGCGAAACGATGCGCGCGTAATAGGGCGCGGCCTGCGCGTCAAACGGGAGGCAGCGATTGGCAAAATGCTGCGAAAACAGCGCCGCCACTTTTGTCTCGAGAGTAGTGCGCCGTTTGCCGGCAGGCATGAGCGCCACGCCCAATAGCATTTCCGCTTGCGTCACGCTACTCACATAGACCGCAAGCCGACCCAGTCCATCCAGCCAGGCCAGCACTTGTGACGCGGGCTGCGGACGCATGGTCTCCGACAGCACATTGGTATCAAGCACGATCACTTGGATTTGCGCGTACGGGTTGAAAGCACGGGCGCGGAACGAGCCGGGCGACGCGGTGGAAGCGCGATCTCGCCAATCCCGGCGAAATGCTCCCGTAAGCGGGTTCCCAGAGGTGATCCGGTCTGCGCCCCTTGGAGCGCCTGCGCCAATATCCGGCGCGCTTCTTCTTCCATCGAACACCCGTGTTGCGCGGCCTGTACGCGCAAGCCGGTCTTGATCGAGTCATCTATATTGCGAATTGTCAGGACCGCCATGGAAACCTCCCGCAGTGACATCAATGACAGCATTGTAGTCAGTGACGCGTACCCTCGTCAAACGAGGCATACAGCCTGGATCAGGCCACAAACTCCTGCCAGGGCAGGGCTTTCACTCCCGGTGAAAT
>JANMXB010000381.1:0-11929 GCA_031380765.1 Pseudomonadota bacterium
TGATCGTGACCTTTGGAATGCTGGTCGTGCGCCTCGCAGTCTTCCGTGTGGCAGTGGCGCCACAGGACGAGCTTTTCAAGGATGAAGAAGACGAAGATCCCGGCCAGGATCGTCAAGGCAGCGGCATGTGGGCTGGCGCGCTCGAAGGCATGCGGGATGACCTCGAGGAACGCCGCCCCGAGCAGCGCGCCGATCGCATACGAAACGAGCATGGGCACCCAGGCTGTGCGCACGGTGAGCGCGAACGCCGCCGCAAGGCCGACCGAGAGCACTCCGCCGGCGAGCGAGGCGGCCACGATCCATGCCAGGGTCATAAAGGGCGCGACTGGGGTCGGGGTGAAAAAGGGGGGCGATTATACGCGCCAGATGCAGGCCGCCATGCGCTCGATCGCCTTGTCGCGCCGAAAGGAGAAAAACCGGCCCGGCTCGGAATACGTGCAATGCGTCCCTCCGTACACCGAGCGCACGCCGAGTGCGCACAGGCGCTGGCGCGCGATTGCATAGAGGTCGAGCAGCCAGTGACCTGGACGCGCGGGCGCAAACGCGCGGGCCGCAGCCGGGTCGCGCGCGAGGAACGCGTCGCGCACTTCTTCGCCGACTTCGTAGGCTTGCGGACCGATTGCGGGCCCCAGGTAAGCGATCAGACGGTCGCCGGGCACGCGCGTTGCCTCCACCGTGCTTTCGATCACCCCGGCACACAGGCCGCGCCATCCAGCGTGCGCCGCGCCCACCGAACTTGCGTCGCGTGCCGCGAGCAGTACCGGCATGCAATCGGCCGCCATTACCGCGCACACCACATCCGGTTGGGCAGTGAAGGACGCGTCCGCCTCGGGAGCGGTCCCTGGCGCGACCGAGGCCGCATCGACTGCGAGCGTGCCATGCACTTGCTTGAGCCAGACCGGCGCCGAGGGCAGGAGAAGACCGAGCCTGGTGCGCGCCGCTTCGCCTTTTGCGTCTCCCATTGCCCGCGTAGTCACGAATGCGCGCACGCCTTCGGGCGCCGGCCAGTCCGGTGCCAGTGTCTCAATCCGCGCCGGCATCGCGAAAACTCTTCAGCAAGCGGCGGAAATCTTCGGGCAGCGGCGATTCCCAGCGCCGGGCCCTGCCGGTGCGCGGATGGACGAGCTCCAGACGCGCGGCGTGCAGCGCCTGCCGGTTGAACCCCTCCGGTGCCTGCGACTTCGCACCGCGTCTGTACACCGGGTCGCCCACCAGCGGATGGCCTATCGACTGAAGGTGCACACGGATCTGGTGCGTGCGGCCGCTCTCGAGCTTGCACGCAAGCAGCGTGGCCCCGGGCAGCCGCTCGAGCACTTCATAACCGGTGCGTGCCGGTTTGCCGCGATCGGTCACGGCCATGCGGGTGCGGCTCCTCGCGTCCCTGCCGATGGGCGCATCGACGATGCCCTTTGCCCCACGCACGCCGCCCCACACGAGAGCCGTGTATGTGCGCCCCATCGTGCGCGCCTGCAGCTGGCGCACCAGGCTGGTTTGCGCGGTCAGGGTTTTGGCGACCACGAGCAGGCCGCTGGTGTCCTTGTCCAGGCGATGGACGATGCCGGCGCGGGGCACACCTGCAAGCGCGGGCGCATGGGCGAGCAACGCGTTGAGCAACGTGAGATCCGGATTGCCGGCGCCCGGATGAACCACCAGCCCCGCCGGCTTGTCGATCACCAGGATGTCGGAATCCTCATGCACGACAGCCAACGGCAGGCGCTGCGCCAGGGGCGATGCGCCGGGCGCATCGGCCGGCACGCTGAGCAGGACCGTTTCACCGCCCGACACGGCGCGCTTGCCTTGCGCCGCGCCGCCCTCGATCAGCAGGACGCCCTCCTTCAGCCAGGCCTGCAGCCGGCTGCGGGAATATTGCGGGAACACGCGCGCGAGCGCCTGGTCCAAGCGCAGCCCGGCGCAATCGGCCGGGATCAGCGCGTGGAACACGCTGCCCTGTGCCGCGCTCTCCAGCGCAGGTGAATCGTTATAATGGGCGGCATTACTCAATGAGGTTTTGGCCATGCGTTCCAGTTTACTTCCCCGCCTGCTGATCGGGGCCGCGCTCGCGATTGCGGGGCTGCTCGCCGGCTGCGGGATGCTCGACGACAAGAAGGACGAGACGGCCGGCTGGTCGGCCAACAAGCTCTATGGCGAAGCCAAGGACGCGATCAGCGGCAGGGACTGGACCAAGGCGATCAAATACCTGGAAAAGCTCGAGGCGCGCTACCCCTACGGACGCTTCGCGCAGCAGGCGCAGCTCGAGATCGCCTACTGCTATTACAAGGACAACGAGCGCGCTTCGGCGATCGCCGCCGCGGACCGGTTCATCAAGCTGCACCCGAACCATCCAAGCGTCGACTACGCCTATTACCTCAAGGGCCTGGTGAATTTCAACGAGGATGGCGGGCTGTTCGCGCGGTTTTCGAGCCAGGACATGACCGAGCGCGATCCAAAAGGGGCGCGGGAGGCGTTTGCGTCGTTCCGGGAACTGGTTACGCGCTTTCCCGAGTCGAAGTACGCCCCTGACAGCGCAGCGCGCATGAAATACCTGGTCAACGCGCTCGCGCAGAACGAAGTCCACGTCGCGCGCTACTACATGAAGCGCAACGGTTTCGTCGCCGCGGCCAATCGCGCGCAATACGTGGTGCTGAACTATCCGCAGGCGCCGGCCGTGGAAGAGGCCGTGTTCATCATGGTCAAGGCCTATGACGCGCTGGGAATGACCGAATTGCGCGACGGCGCCGACAAGGTGATGCGCACCAATTTCCCGCAGAGCAAGTACCTCAGCGGCAAGTCCGGAAAGGACGTGCCCTGGTGGATGCTGTGGGATCCTAACTGGTAGTCAAGCAGTTCCACCCACGGTCAGGCCGTCGATCCGCAGCGTCGGCTGGCCGACGCCCACCGGCACGCTCTGCCCATCCTTGCCGCACGTGCCCACGCCCGGGTCGAGCTGCATGTCGTTGCCGATCATCCTGACCCGCGTGAGCGCGTCGGGGCCGTTGCCGATCAGCGTCGCGCCCCTGACCGGGTACGTCACCTTGCCGTCTTCGATCAGGTAGGCCTCGGAAGCCGAGAACACGAACTTGCCGTTGGTGATGTCGACCTGGCCGCCGCCGAAATTCACCGCGTACAACCCTTTCTTCACCGAGCGCACGATTTCCGCCGGATCGTGCGATCCGCCGAGCATGTAGGTGTTCGTCATGCGCGGCATGACCACGTGGGCGAACGACTCGCGGCGCCCGTTTCCGGTCACCGGCATCTTCATCAGGCGCGCGTTGAGGCTGTCCTGGATGTAGCCGCGCAGCACGCCATCCTCGATCAGCACCGTGCGCTGCGAAGGGTTGCCTTCGTCGTCGATGGACAGTGACCCGCGACGGCCCGCTATGGTGCCGTCGTCGACAACCGTGACGCCGGGCGCCGCGACGCGCTCGCCGATGCGCCCCGAGAACGCCGAGCTGCCCTTGCGGTTGAAATCCCCTTCGAGCCCGTGGCCGATGGCCTCGTGCAGCAGGATGCCCGGCCATCCGGGCCCGAGCACCACGGTCATCGTGCCTGCGGGCGCGGCTTTCGCCGCGAGATTGGTCACCGCCTGGTGCACGGCCTTCTTTGCGTAGTCGAGCAGCAGGTCGTCGGTGAAGTATTCATATCCCGTGCGGCCGCCACCACCCGCGGAGCCGGATTCGCGCTTGCCGTTTTCTTCAACGATGACCTGCACCGACAGGCGCACCAGCGGACGCACGTCCGCGGCGGTCATGCCATCCGATCTCGCCACCAGGATGACCTCGTACTCGCCGCCGAGGTTGGCCATCACCTGGGTGACGCGCGGGTCGAGCTTGCGGCAGAGCTGCTCGAGCCTTTCGAGCATGCCGACTTTGGTTTCGGACGGCAGCGAAGCGATCGGATCGAGCGGCTTGTACAACTGCACAGGCGCATTGCGGGTGACGATTTTCGTTTTGCGTGCGCTGCCCGCACGGCCGATGGCGCGCGTCGCGCGCGCCGCATCCTGCAATGCGTTGAAGCTGATGTCGTCGGAATACGCGAAAGCGGTCTTCTCGCCCGAAATCGCGCGCACGCCGACGCCCTGCTCGATGTTGAAGCTGCCGGACTTGACGATGCCTTCCTCGAGGTTCCAGCCCTCCGACCGGGTGTACTGGAAATACAGGTCGGCGTAGTCGATGCGATGCTCGGCAAGCGCGCCGAACACGGGGCCGAGCTTGCCCACGTCCAGATCGTAAGGAGCGAGGAGCGACGCGTGCGCAGTGTCGAGGAGGCTGCTTGCGGCGATCCTGGATTCGGGCGCAGTTCTTGGCTGTGGGGCGGCGGTCTTGTTCATTGAATCCTGCGGTTGTCGAGGGCCGGCAGCGATGCGCGAACCTCATTGATGCGTCTAAGGTCGATGTCGGCGATCACCACTGCCTCGCCTTCTGCTTTCTGCGCCACGACTTCCCCCCAGGGACCGACGATCATGGTGTGGCCATGGGTGCGCCGGCCGTTGGGATGAGTGCCGCCCTGGGCCGGCGCGACGACGTAGCAAAGATTCTCGATGGCGCGGGCGCGGAGCAGGGTTTCCCAGTGCGCCGAGCCCGTGGTCGCGGTAAACGCCGACGGTACGAACCACATATCCATGGGCTGATTCGAAGGAGACAAGCGGCGATACAACTCCGGGAAGCGGACATCATAGCAAACCGAGAGACCCAGCCTGCCGAAGGGACTCTCGAGCGTTACGGGCGTGTCGCCGGGCTGCATGGTGCGGGTTTCGTCGTAGTTTTCCGCACCTTGCCGGAAAGAGAACAGGTGGATCTTGTCGTAGCGGGCAACCCGGTTGCCGAGCGCATCGAACACGCAGCACGCGCTGCGCACGCGCGTTTCGTCGCTCGACGCGAAAGGAACGGTGCCGCCCACCAGCCATACCTTGTTCCTGCGCGCGGCTTCGGCGAGGAATTCCTGGATGGGGCCGCCGCCACCGGGCTCCGTGGCGTCCCTTTCGCGCACTTTTACCTTGTCGGTCTCATGGCGCCCGAGAATGCAGAAATACTCGGGCAGCGCGACGAGCTGGGCGCCCTCGGCGGCGGCCTGGGCAATCAGGCGGCCCGCGGCGGCGAGATTGGGTGCGACTTCGGGCGCCGAAACCATCTGGATTGCGGCCACCCGGAAGGGGGCTGTCGGCGTCGAGGCCCCGGCGGTGCGATCCATTTCAGCGTCCCGCCTCGGAGGCAGCGGCCTCCACGGGAACCGCGCGGAGCTTTTGCACTTTCGGATCGGCCCACGTCCCGCTGATCGCGTATTCGAAGGCGAAGATGTTGCCCAGCGGGTTCTTGAGCAGTTTTTGCGCGATCAGCGTGGCCACGCCGTAGACGGGATGGAGGAGCCCCACCAGTGTCGATGCGGTATCCCCGAGCGCGGGGACCACCTTGACCTGCAGGTTCTGGGTTTCCTTGCCGAGGTCCGCTTCGCCGACGATGTCGACCTCGGCCGCCGAGCCGCGCATCTTGAAGTCCTTGGTATGGATGACCCCCTTTTCGATGGCGAGCCCGCTCGAGATCTGGTCGAACGCGAATCCCTTGGAAAAGACATCGCGGAAATCCAGCGCGATGCGGCGCGGCAGCATCTGCAGGCTCATCAACGAAACGAGCTTGCCGATGCCAGGCTCGATTTCGAGGAACTGGCCGTTCTCGGCCTGCAGCGTGAGTTCGCCCGCGAGGGTCGGATAGTCGATATTCAGCGGGTCCCCTGCCCAGGTGAGCGCGCCAGACAGCTTTGCGGTGCCGCCCTTTACGCTGTCAGGCGTGCCCACGCGATCCAGATACTTGCCGGCATCGTTCACGTTCAGGGTGAAGTCGATCGACGTGCGCGAATTCGGCCCCGTGACCCAGAGCCCGCGCGCGGCGAGCGCGGCCTCCGGATTGACGTTGGCTATTTTCTCGATCCGCCAGTTGGCGCCCTCGGGTTGGGCAAGCACTTCGACGCGCCCAAGCTGCTTGCCGCGATAGTTGAAGCGCTCGGCGATGAGATCCACCGCGGGGAAGTCGCCGGAGCCGCCCTGCCTTGCGCCCGGCGCGTCCGCGGGCGGAGTGAAATGCGCGAGGCGCGCCGTCAGCTTGCCGCGTTCTTCGCCGCGATAGCCGAGGTCGCCGGACATTTCGGTCGACACAACGCTGGCCTGCCAGCCGCGCCCTTCGGCTCCGGCGCGCAGCGTAACCGCGTGCAAACGCTTGCCGAAAGCCTCCAGCGTGCCAAGCTTGAGGTCGAACGTCGCGGCGCCTGGCGCAGCCGCCTGCGCCGTTCCCGCTGAAGCGGCAGCCGGTCCGCCCGGTGCCGGGTTGAGCAGAGGCAGCCAGCTGTCCAGGTTGAGCGCGGGCAGCGTGCCGCCGAGCATCAGGCCGTTTTTGTCGGGCAGCCGCGTGGGCTGATTGAGGCCGACGCCCGTTCGCTGCACGACCATAGCGTCGCCTTCCCTGCGGCGCTGGAATTCGGCGGCGAGGAATTTGCCCAAGGTGAGGCTGATGCGATCGCCGCCTTCGACCGGAACAATGTCGACGTGCAGCGGCAGGGCTTCCTGCGGATTTTTCGCGAGCGGCGCGGGCAGGTCGCTCGCCACCCCGGTCAGGTTCGTGTCCACCGTGACGCGCACGGCGCCGCCCACGGCCAGCACCGTGGCCGTATAGGGCGCGGCCCCGGAGACAAAGCGCTTCCATGGATGCTCGAAGAAATTTCGCGTGCCCGCCACCGTCGCGTCGCCGCGCGCGGTGACGAGGACCCCGCCTTCGGGGCGGGTACCGCCGCCAAGGGCTACCAGCCCGCCAAAAATCGCGCCCCGGACATCGCGGACGACGACGGCGCTCTCGGTGAATTCGATCCGGCCCGTGGCGCGCTCGATCTGCGGCAGGCGCGCGTCGACGACCACGTTGTTGGCGGCAAACTGGTATTGGCCCGCCACCCTGGTGCTGGCAAGCTCGGCCAGGGGCAGTTCGAGCTTGAGCTTGAGCTGTCCGCGTCCGGTCGCTTGCATGGCGTCGGTGGCACCGGAAATCATGCGCCGCACCGGGCTTTGCTGCATGTAGCGCAGAAAATCGGCCGTAGATCCGTCGGCCTGGCCCGTGACATTGATGAGGCCGCCGTTCAGATGCGGGATGCTCACGCGCACCCCCGAAAGCGCGGCGCCGAAAATCCGCGCCTTGCGGCCGACGAATTCGGCGCGGTCCCGCTCGAAAAGCAGGTCCGCCTCGATGTCTTCCATGCGCGGCCATCCGTCGACGTAGTCGAGAATGCCCTTGTGCACCTTCGCCGTAACCTGAAACTGGCCCTTGGCGGGGTTGACGAAAGGGAAATCGTGAAGGTCGCCGCGCAGCCGCAGCCGCACGTCGTTCGAGGTGCCGGCGACGAGCGCACGGTCGAGCCACGCGCGCAATTTCTCGCTAAGGGCCAGGGGCATGTAGCGCGACACCTGCTTGGCATCGGCGCGCGACAGTTGCGCCGAGAGGTCGATCGTTCCCGGCCCCTGTCCGGCGTGAGCGTAAGCATAGGTCCCGAAGGCGGTCCCGGCGAGGTCTGCGTTCGCAAAAGCAAGATTGGCCAGGCGGAACTGCACGGATTGCGGTTCGGCCTGGGGTGCCTTCGCGGCCTCCCAGGTCACCTGCCCGGAAAGCGAATCGAGCGTGGTGCGCGCCGCGTGAAACAGCTTCGGCAGATCGATCCGCGCATCCCTGGAGGCGAGTTGCAGCGCGCCTTTGCTCTCGTCCGCCTCGAGCGTTCCGGTCAGGCCCGAGAATCCCGGGATGCGCCCCCACGGGTTCATCGTCAGCCCCTCGAAGCGGCTGCGCGCCGAATAGGTTTGCGGCTTTGGCAATTCGCCCGTCCAGTCGAACTGCGCATCGCGCAGGATGCCCTGTGGCGCCAGCTCGCCCAGCAACCGGCGCACCTCCGGCGGCAGGGGCAGCGAATCGGCGATGTGCGCAAGGGGCGCGAATTCAAGCAGGCTTGCCTTGAATGAGCCCTGCCTGAGTTTGCCGTCGCCCGGATGGTCCACCGCAAGGCGCAGGCTGGTTGGCTGCATCTCGGGCCCATGCGTGTCCTTCAGGCGCATTCCGCGCGTGCCGAGTTCGAATCCGGACGGCGTATTGCGTCCCGACAGCCGTCCCTGCAGGCTCGAGAGCTCGAGCAGCGGAAGATCGGGGCCCAGTTGGGCGACTACATTCGAGAGCGCGAGATCCGCGGCGACGCGGCGGACCTTGCCTTGCACCAGCGTCGCCCAGAGCCGCAGCGCGCCTTCGCCTCGCCGCACGTCGACCGGATAGTCGAGCCATGCCCTCCAGGCGGCAAGATCGGTATTGCCCACTTCGGCGAAGAGGCGCCCGTTCCACGCGCCGGGCTGCGTGACCGTGCTGCCGACGAGCTCCGCCCTGACTTCGACCGAGGCTCCCAGCTCCCCCGGCGGTCGCGCCGAAAAACCCGCTGCATGCTCGTCACCATCGTTCTGGAGGCGAAAATTGAGGCTGGAAAGCTTCAGCGGCGGCGCGTGACGCAGGTCGTCGTGCCACTCGATCTCGGCGTTGCGGACCACGATTTCGCGCTGCCCGAGCACCCAGTCGGTGATCCTGCCGCCGCCTTGCTTGTCCGGCTCCAGCAGGATTCCGGCCACCGTAATGCGTCCGTCCGCGCCACGCCGCACCGAAACTTTCAGCTCATCCACCTCGAATGCGTGCAGGCGCAGGTCGAGGAAAAGGAGCGAGCGCCAGGCGATCACGTTGACGACGCTTGGCAGCACCAGCGCTTCGCGCCCGCTGGCGTCGAACAAGCGCACGTTGACGAGCTCGAGCTGCGGGCGCAGGCCGCGCCAGTCGGCACTGATCCTCTCCACCGTCACGGGCAGGCCCACGGCTTGCGTCACCGCCTCGACGATGTCCGCGCGGTAACGCTCGACGTTCGGGAGCACCCAGTAGCGCAGCGTAAGAAAGAACAGGGCGACAACGAAAAACAGCGCCCAGAGCAGCACTTCTGCCGAACGCAGGCAAATGCGCAGCGCCTTGATCGCGGAGCGCATCGCGTTGCGTGCGTCCGTGCCTGACTGGGTTTGCATGCTGCTCGGCATTGCCCCTATAGTTGCGTGGTCATTTTAACTGTAAACATCCGATCTGATTCGGATTTCCGCCTCATGAGCCCGGTCGAAGGCGCGCTCTGCGCGCACCTAGCGAAATCGCGCTATGCCACCCGGCTGATCGAGGCGAGGCCCACGCTCGCCACTGAGTTGGACGCGACAGGGCGCAATCCGTTCGCGCGCGCCGAGATCGACGCGGCGCTTCGCAACGTCGATGGCGCCGATGAGCAGACCGCGCGGCGCGTTCTGCGCCAGCTGCGCCAGAGGGTAATGCTGCGCGTCATGGCGCGCGATCTCGCCGGCTTGGCCAACCTGACGGAAGTTTGCGCAGCGATGAGCGACCTCGCCGAAGGCTCCGTCAGCGCGGCGCAAGCCTGGGCGGACGCGCAGCTACGTGCGCGCTACGGCGCCGTGCGCGATGCGCAGGGCGCGCAGCAGCATCTCATGGTGGTGGGCATGGGCAAGCTTGGCGGCCGCGAGCTGAACGTGTCTTCGGACATCGATCTGGTGTTCGTCTATCCCGGCGAAGGGCAGACCGACGGCATCGACGCGGCGGGCAAACCGGGTCTGCGCCGGATCAGCGCCCACGAGTATTTCGTAAACCTCGGGCGCAAGCTGATCGCCCTGCTGAACGACGCCACCGAGGACGGTTTCGTTTTCCGCGTGGACATGCGCCTCAGGCCCGATGGCGAGGCCGGCGCGCTCGCCCTCAGTCTGGACGGGCTCGAGAATTATTTCGTCGCGCACGGCCGCGAATGGGAGCGTTACGCCTGGATCAAGGCGCGCCCGCTGACGGGCGGGCGCCATGCGGAGCTCGAAGCGATCCGCAGGCCCTTCGTGTTCCGCAAATACCTCGACTACGCCACGCTTGCGGCGATGCGCAAGCTCCACGCCGAAGTGCGCCGCGAGGTCGCGCGCCGCGAGCTGGCCGACCACATCAAGCTGGGTCCGGGCGGCATCCGCGAGATCGAGTTCATCGCGCAGGCCCTGCAGCTGATCCGCGGCGGCCGCGACCGCGCGCTGGCGGTCCGCCCGACCCTGGAGATCCTCCCGCTGCTCGGCGAAAAACGCCTGCTGCCTGCGCCAGCCGCCACCGAGCTTTGCGAAGCGTATGTCTTCCTGCGCAACCTGGAGCATCGCCTGCAATACCTCGACGACGCGCAAACCCACCGCCTCCCGCGGGACCTGGACGGCCAGGCGCGCGTCGCCGCGATGTGCGGATTCGAAAGCTGGGAGGCATGTGCTGCGAAAATCGCCGCGGTGCGTGAATCGGTCGCCGTGCATTTCAACGCGGTGTTCGCGCAAATGCCGCAAGAGGCATCGACCTTCGAAGCCGTGTGGCAGGACGACCCCGCGGAAATGGCCAGCGCGCTGGCCGCCCACGGCTATCCCGACCCGCAGGCGGCAGCTGCGCGCTTGCTGGCGACGCGTTCGAGCCAGCGATATCTTGCCCTGCCGTCGGATTCGCGCGGGCGCGTCGACGCGCTGGTGCCGCGCCTGGCGGCCGCGGCCGTCAATACGCCGGATCCCGGCGCAACGCTCGCGCGCGGGCTTGATCTCATCGAGGCGATCGCGCGGCGCGCCGCCTATCTCGCGCTGCTCGCGGAGCACCGCGAAGCGCTGAACCGCGTCGCGCGCATGATCGGTGCCGCGAGCTGGGCGGCCGATTTCATCACCCGCCATCCGCTGCTGCTCGACGAGCTGCTCGACGACCGCATGCTGTACGCGGCGCCCGACTGGGCGGCATTTTCGCGCGACCTCGCCGCGCAGCTGGCCGCCGCGGAAGGCGACACCGAGCGCCAGATGAACGTGTTGCGCGAAACGCACCAGGCGCAGGTTTTCAGGCTGCTGGCGCAGGACCTGGCGGGCATCCTCAGCATCGAAAAACTGGCCGATCACCTGTCGCTGCTCGCCGACATCCTCCTCGAGCACACGCTCGCCCTGTGCTGGTCGCAACTGCGCGGCCGGCACCGCGAAACTTCGCCGCGCTTCGCGGTCATCGCCTACGGCAAGCTCGGGGGCAAGGAGCTCGGGTATGCCTCGGATCTCGACATCATCTTCATCTATGACGACCCCGACCCGGCCGCCCCCGAGGTCTACGCGCGCCTTGCGCAGCGGCTGAACAACTGGCTCACCAGCCACACGTCGGCGGGCAAGCTCTTCGACACCGACTTGCGCCTGCGCCCGAGCGGCGCCAGCGGACTGCTCGTTTCGTCGATCGAGGGATTCACGCGCTACCAGGAAAGCGACGCCTGGGTGTGGGAACACCAGGCCCTCACGCGCGCGCGTTTCTGCGCGGGCGACGCGTCCGTGGGGGCCGCCTTCGAGGCCGTACGCGAGCGCGTATTGCGCCAGCCGCGCGACGCGGGAAAACTGGCCGCGGAAGTGCTCGGAATGCGCTCGAAGATCCACGCCGCGCATCCGAATGCGAGTGGCCTGTTCGATCTCAAGCACGATCGCGGCGGCATGATCGACATCGAATTCGTAGTGCAGTTCCTCGCGCTCGCGCACGCGCGGCAGCATCCCCCATTGGTTGCCAACCTGGGCAACATCGCGCTGCTCAGGATTGCCGCGGGCCTCGGACTGCTTGCGCCGGCGCTTGCGGATGGCGCGCGCGAGGCGTACCGCGAATTCAGGAAACTGCAGCACGCTCTGCGCCTGAACGGCGCGCAGTACGCGAGAGTCGCGCCGCAAGCCGCGCAAACGCACATCGAGGCGGTGGCGCTCCTTTGGGATGCGGTGTTTCCGGGTGCGCGGTCGCCTACGCTAAAATAGCGTTTTCCCCCGCTGAAACTGGAGCTTCACCATGTCGATGGCCGACCGCGACGGACACATCTGGTA
>JANMXB010000386.1:0-1619 GCA_031380765.1 Pseudomonadota bacterium
GCGACCTGTGCGAATTCAGGCCGAAGACGAAGCCCTGAGCGGAACCCCGACGTGTTCAACCCGAGCCGCGAGCAGGTTCGCGATTTCTTCTTCGAAACCTGGCGCAAGTACCGCGCGGGCGAGCCGCTGGCCGGGCTCGAAACGGTCGCACTCGAAATCTCCCTGCTGCATCCCGAGTACCACGCCGTGCTCGACGATCCGGAGCGCTTTCGCGAGCAGGAATATTTCCCGGAGCTGGGCGAAACGAATCCCTTCCTGCACATGAGCCTGCATATGGCCCTGGAGGAGCAGCTCTCGATCGACCAGCCGCAAGGAGTAGTGGGGCGTTTCGGCAAGCTCATCGCGCACACTGGAGACCGGCACGCGGCGTTGCACGAGGCCCTCGAGTGCCTGGCCGAAATGGTGTGGCGTGCGCAGAGGGATTCCGCCCCGCCCGACGCAGCCGCTTATCTGGACAATCTCGACAGGCGATCGCGCAAATGAAAAGGGCCCGCGACGTGCGGGCCTTACGCCAGCAGGATCGTTATCTCAGCGGTGCGTGACCAAGCTGGACGACTGGCTTGCAAACCAGGCCGCCAGGTCATCCATCTCCTTGCTCGAGAGGGTGGCGGCAAATCCCTTCATGATCGGGTTGTTCCGCTTGCCGCTCTTGTAGTCGGCCAGTGCTTGCCTGAGATAGTCCACGGGCTGGCCGCCGAGAATCGGAAAGTCCGGTCCGATGGGCTTGTTGCCGTCGGGGCCGTGGCAGGCGGCGCAGACCTGCGCGGCCTTGGCTTTGCCGGACTCGGCGTTGCCCTTCGCAACCGCGTCGAGTGAGCCAAGCGAAATGGCGAGGACAACCGCGATGCCCAGTGTCGCTTTCATTTGTGCGGCCCCCCGTAGTACGCCGCAAGGTCGGCCATGTCGGCATCGGTCAGGCCGCGCGCGATGCCGCGCATGCTCGGATGGCTGCGCTCGCCGGTTTTGTAGGCCTGCAGCGCCTTGACGATGTATGCCTGCTGCTGGCCGTAGATTTTCGGCACGTGGTAGACGACGGGATACGCGGTCTTGTAGCCGGGAATCCCGTGACATCCGATGCACATCGCGAGCTTGGTTTTGCCGGCCTCGGCATTGCCGGCGGGAGCCTGGGCTTGGGCACCTTGCGAGAGCACGGCAAAGGCTGCACCGGCAAACAGTGCCGTGATTGATTTTCTGGGGGCGCGCATGCGGATTGATCGTTTTTGTTTTAGAGCCAAAATTCTATCCGAACGCGGGCCGCGCCTCAACCCGCGAGTTTCGTCCGATCTGCCGCCTTATCCAACAGTCATGACGCGGCGTCCCCCGCCGGTTTCACTCTGTATCAGCCTCTGACCACGCGTTCGAACGCGCCGCTTCGAATGAAGGTGCCATTCACGGCTGAAATCGCGGACAGATCCTGCCCAGATGGATCGTGTTCGGCGACTTCCCGGACGGCGGGTCGCCCTCCGGCACGGCGATCATCGTCCTCTCGGGCAAGTACATCGCGGACCGCCAGCGCCTCGCGGCGCGCCAAGAAAGTGTAACTTCTAATTGTATATCTCTACCTCTGGTGCGGGTTTAATGGCAACTCTGTTGTGCGTTTACGCAACACTGGCGAGGGA
>JANMXB010000484.1:0-2336 GCA_031380765.1 Pseudomonadota bacterium
GCTGGCCGGCGCGGTGCAGGGCATGGACGCGCGCAACGTGCACGCAATCCTCGCGCGGCTCGACCTGTGCATGGAGGGTTTCCTCGACGCGAAGGCGGCCATCGAGATGGCGTGCGTGGATCTTGCCGCGCGCGTTTACGGGGTGCCGGTGAGCACGTACCTCGGCGGCGCGGTCCGCGACGAATTCCTCTTCAACGCGTGGATCGGCATCGTCTCGCCGGACGAGGCGGCCGCCGAAGCCAAGCTGTGGTTCGACAGAGGTTTTCGCTCGGCCAAGATCAAGGTCGGCGGCAACATCGACGCCGACCGTGAGCGTGTCAAGGCCGTGCGCGAGGCGGTGGGCAAGGACATGGCGCTGCGCATCGACGCGAACGCCGGATATGACGTCGAGACCGCGATCAAGCTCGCGTGGCTCATGCAACCTTTCGGTTTGCAGCTCATCGAGCAGCCGGTGGCCGCGGGAGACATCGCGGGCCTCGCGCGCGTGCGCAAGGAATCCGGCGGCGTGCCGATCATGGCCGACGAGGCCATCGACGACCATCGGACGCTGATCGATGTCATCCGCGCGGGCGCGGCCGACATCGTCAAGCTCAAGGTCATGAAGAACGGCGGGTTCCTGCGCACGCAGCGCATGGCCGCCACGGCCGAAGCCGCGGGCATGCGCGTCGTGATCGGCCACGGTTTCGGCCTGGGCGTGAACACGATGGCCGAGATCCAGTTCGCCTCGACCTCGCTCAACATCCTCGACGGGCTCGAATGCGTCGGGCCGCTCAAGACCACCGACGACATCACTACCGAGAAGCTCGACCTCGGTTCGGGCCGCCTCAGGTTGCGGCCAACCGCGCCGGGCCTTGGCGTCGCGCTCGACGAAGCGAAGCTCGAGCGCTACCGTTGCGGCTGACCCGATGACGCGGGTGCTGGCTTTCGCGCTCGCGGCGCTGGTCTCTGCCGGGGCTTGCGCACAGGGATTTCCCGCCAAGCCCATCAAGGTCCTGGTGCCTTTCGCGCCGGGCGGCACGGCCGACATCGTGGCGCGCCTGGTTTCGGCAAAAATGTCCGAGGAGCTCGGGCAACAGCTCGTCATCGAGAACCGTGGCGGCGCCGGCGGGACGATTGCGACTGCGATGGCGGCAAAGTCCGCACCGGACGGCTACACGATCCTCGCCGCGCACCAGGGCGTCGCGTTTAACGTGACGCTGTACACCAGGCTGCCCTTCGATACGGTGAAGGACCTCATGCCGCTTGCGATGATCGGCCCGACGCCCAATGTGCTCGTGGTCACGAATTCGTTTGCGCCGAAGAGCGTGCAGGAGTTCCTCGCTTACGCGCGCGACAATCCTGGTGCGATCGCCTACGGTTCGGGCGGGGTCGGCAGCGCGGGCCACCTTTCGGTCGAGCTGCTCGAGGGCATGACCCGCACGAAGCTCACCCACGTGCCGTACAAAGGCTCCGGACCGGCGCTGGCCGACCTCGTCTCAGGCCAGATCCAGGCCATGATCCTGACGCTGCCGGCCGCGGTAAGCTATATAAAGAGCGGCAAGGTGCGCGCGATCGCCACCTCGGGCGCAAAGCGTTCGCCCGCAATGCCCGACCTGCCGACCCTCGCCGAGGCGGGCGTGGCCGGCTACGAATACGCGCCGTGGTACGGCTGGTTCGCCCCGGCCGGCACGCCGCGCGCAATCGTCGAGCGCCTCAATCACGCGATCAACAAAGTGATCTCCACGCCCGCCCTCAAAGAGCAATTCTCCGCGCTGGGACTCGAGCCGGATCCGATGACGCCGGAAAAATTTGCCGAGATCTTCGCCGCGGACATCACGCGCTGGGGCGGGATCATCCGCCGTCTCGGGCTCAAGGCGGACTAGGCCGCACGCTCAGGGGCGCGGCCGGTCCGCTTGCGGAGTCTTGTCCACGACCGCGAGGCGCAATTGCCTGCCGGTCTTGAAATGCGGCACGTGCTTGGGCGGCACCTGCACCCGCTCGCCGGTGCGCGGATTGCAGTTCAGGCGCGCGCCGCGGTAGTTGACCGCGAAACTGCCGAAGCCGCGGATCTCGATGCGGCGGCCTTCGCACAGCACGCGCCCCATCGCCTCGCAGATCAGGTTTACCGCGCTGTAAGCATCCTTGGGCTGCAGCGCGGGGAAGCGGCCGGCGAGCCGCTGGACCAGTTCGGAACGTTTCATCGGAATCCCCCTTCGCCCGAGTGTGTCGCTCCCGGCGGTCCCGCTCGGTGCGCTCGGTCACTGAGTGCGCGGTTTGCGGCTCGCGGTCTTGCTCTTGGCGGGCTTTGTTCGGCACTGAAAGGTGCGCGCCATAGCGCGTGCCGCCTGTAAGGCGCG
>JANMXB010000499.1:0-4664 GCA_031380765.1 Pseudomonadota bacterium
GATCATCGGCGGGGCCGGCGCCGGGCAGGAGATCAAGACGCGGCCTTTCCAGCTCGTTACCGGACGCGTCTGGAAAGGCACGGCCTTCGGCGGCGCGCGCGGCAGGACGGACGTGCCGAAAATTGTCGACTGGTACATGGAAGGCAAGATCAACATCGACGACCTGATCACGCATGTTCTGCCGCTGGAGAAGATCAACGACGGGTTCGACCTCATGCACAAGGGTGAGTCGATCAGGAGCGTGGTGGTCTACTGAGCGACCGCCTATTGCTGCCATATTTTGAGTAAACCCCAGGCCTGGAGCCGTAAAGCGGGCGAAATGTTGCCATGCCACTACCTGAAATGGAATCGGTCATGAACGGAATTTTCAGGCGGATCGAGGCGGGAATTGGACGCTTGAGGGCAGCCTGCAGTGTTTGCGGCTCGATCGAATTGACTCGTACCAGCTCCACGCACCCGATCCCAAGGTGCCGTCTGCCGAATCGATAGGCGCGCTCGCCGAGTTGCAGCGCGCGGGCAAAATCCGCCACATTGGAATTTCCAACGTCACTGTTTCACAGCTTGACCAGGCGCGGCGCATCGTGCCGATCGTGTCCGTTCAGAACGAGTACAACCTGCGCGAACGCTCAAGCGAAGACGTGCTCGCCGCGTGCACGAGCCTGGGTATGTGCTTCTTGCCGTGGTATCCGCTTGGCGGCAATCGCGGCACGCGCGCGGGCAAGGTGAAGCGCGTTGCCGAGCGTCAAGGCGTCTCAGCGGCCCAAGTGGCTATCGCGTGGCTGCTTGCCCGGTCACCAATCGTTTTACCTATCCCTGGCGCCCAATCGATCAATCACCTCGAGGAAAACGTGCGCGCTGCGGCACTCACGCTTGCCCGGAAGGATTTTGACGAGCTGGAGTGATTGGCGCTTCCGGCGCGGGAACGACCGATCCGCTCTGTAGCCTGGCGAACAGAAGGCCCAGCCTTGATAGCCTACGCTAGGCGGAGACACCCATTGGAGAATCCCATGCTCGACTACTCGATAATGAAGCCCGAAGGTATCCTGGTGCTCAAGCCCGGCGCGCCGCTAAGCAAAGAGGATTTCGGCGGTCTCAGCGCGGCTGTGGATGCCTATCTCTCGGACCACTCCAAGCTTCACGGCGTGATGATCCAGTCAAAGGAATTTCCCGGATGGGAGAACTTTGCGGGGTTCAGCGCGCACATGCATTTTGTCCGCGACCACCACAAGAAGATAGAACGCCTGGCGATCGTGACGGACAGCCCGATCGCAGGCGTAGCGGAATCCTTCGGCAAACACTTTGTGTCCGCGGAGGTGAAGCACTTCCCCTTTTCCGAAGACGCGAAGGCGCTTGTCTGGCTGGAGACTGCTTGAAACCGCCGTTGCCTGCATCCTGCGTAAGCGTTACCGTTCGGCATGATCCGCGCAGCCATAGTGGGAATGGGAACCTGGGGACAGAACCTCGTCGACAGCGTCCAGGATAAGAGCGACCTGATCCGCTTCACGGCGGGGGCAACGCGAACGCCGGCCAAGGCCGCCGGGTTCGCGAAAAAGCAGGGCATCGCGATGGCGGAGAGTTACGCGCATGTGCTCGCCGATCCGTTGGTCGACGCGGTCGTCCTCGCCACCCCGCATTCGCAGCATTCCGCGCAGATCGTCGCCGCGGCGAAGGCGGGCAAATCGGTTTTCTGCGAGAAGCCGCTGGGTCTTTCCAAGTCCGATACCGAGGCGGCGGTGCGCGCCTGTGCTGAGCACAAGGCCACCCTCGCGGTCGGATACAACTGGCGCTTCCAGCCCGCGCTGCAGGAAATCAGCCGCATGCTGGAAGACGGGCGCCTGGGAAAACTCCTGCATATCGAGGGCAATTTCTGCGGGCCGAGCGTGTACCGCTTCCCCAAGGGCCACTGGCGCCACGATCGCGACGAGACACCGGGTGGAGGCATGACCGGGCGCGGCGTGCACGTGGTGGACGCGATGATCTGCCTGGGCGGGCACTTCGAGTCGGTGGTCGCGCAGAGTTCCCGCCGTGCGCTCGACTACGGCGTCGACGACACCACGTCGATGCTGTTCAGGTTCAAGGGAGGCGCGACGGCCTATCTCGGCACCGTGATCGCCACGGCCGAAACCTGGCGCCTGCAGGTGTTCGGCTCGAACGGCTGGGCCGAGGTCGGCGACGTCGAGCACCTGACAGGCTGGGATCTGCGGTTCTCCCTCATCGACCGCGAAAACATCATGGTGAAGAAACCGCCGCAAGTCATGCGGTTCCCGAAAACGAGCACGGAGCGCGCCGAGCTGGAGCACTTCGCGCACGCTGTGGAGGCAGGCAAGCCGCTCGAGGTACCCGGAGGCGATGCCGTGCACAATGTCGCGGTGCTCGAGGCGATCCTGCGGTCCGCGCAGGATGGCTCCAGACAAGGGATAGGTGAATGAGGAAGGTCTTTTTCTTCGCGTGGTTAGTACTGTGCGCGGCGCTTGCACTGGCGCAACCTTATCCGCACAAGCCGATCAGGGTAGTGGTGCCTTCACCGCCCGGTGGTCCGCCCGACTTGCTCATCCGCATGCTCGCCCCGAAGATGAGCGCCGCGCTTGGCCAGCCGCTGGTGGTCGAGAACCGCGCCGGCGCGGGCGGCATCGTGGGCACCGCGTACATGGCGAAGACCGCGCCCGACGGCTACACGTGGCTCGTCACGACCGCATCGCACACCAACACGCCGCCCTTCAGCAAGAATGTGCCTTTCGATCCGGTGAAGGATTTCACCCATGTGACGCTGATCGCGCAGAACTTCGGCCAGGTGCTGGTGGTGCCGCCGATGCTGCCTGCGAAAAACGTGCGCGACCTGATCGATCTGGCGAAGAAGCAACCGGGCAAGCTCAACTACGGCTCGGCCGGCATCGGCACCGCGAGCCACATCCCGGCCGAAGTCATGAAGGCCATGTCCGGCACCGACATCGTTGCTGTCCAGTACAAGGGCGTGGCGGAGGTGATGACCGATCTCATGTCGGGCCGGATCGAAATGTTTTTCGTCGGCACGCAGATCGCCGCGCAGCAGGTGCAGGCCGGCAAGCTGCGCGCCCTTGCCGTCACCGGCGCGCGCCGCTGGAAGGGCCTGCCGGAGGTGCCGACCATGGAAGAGCAGGGATTCAAGGGCTACAACCTGATCAACTGGTTCGGGCTGTGGCTGCCCGCGGGCGCGCCGCAGGAAATCGTGACGCGCCTGCATGGCGAGACGGTGAAAGCGCTGGCGGACCCCGAAGTGCGCGTGCAGTTCGACGCGCAGGGCCTCGAAGGCGTCGGCATGCCGCCGGCCGAATTCTCCAGGTTCGTGGCGAAGGAGTTCGCGTTCATGACCGACCTTGCGCACAAGATCAACGCCGCACCCCAATGAAAAACGAGAACCCGGATCCCGCGCCCTGGCAATGGCCCGAAGAGCGCTGGCGCGCAATCGTCAATCGCGTGCGCGCTGGCCGATCGCTGCGGCCGGCCGTATGGCAGGGCGGCGCCCGCTGCGCGGTGGCGCTGTCTTTCGACTCCGACCACGAGACCAACGAACTGCGCGAGGCCGGCGAGTCGATCGGCCGCCTGTCACAGGGGCAGTACGGCAACCGGCAGGGTATCCCGCGCATCCTCGACATTCTGAAGCGGCACGGCGTGAAGGCGAGTTTCTTCGTGCCGGCGGTCACGGCACTGCTGTATCCGGACGAGCAGAGGCGCGTGGCCGCGGAAGGCCACGAAATCGGCATCCACGGCTGGATCCACGAGCGCAACTCGGAATTGCCGCTGGCGGCCGAGCGCGTCCTGCAGATGCGCTCGGCCGACGTGCTCGAGAAAATCACGAACGTGCGGCCGGTCGGCATCCGCACCCCGTCATGGGATTTCAGTCCCAACACGCTGGCGATCACGCGCGAGATGGGCCTCATCTACGACTCCTCCCTCATGGCCGACGTGGATTGCTACGAGCTGATGATGGATGGCGAAGACAGCGGCGTGGTCGAGCTGCCGGTGGAGTGGATCCGCGATGATGCGGTGTACTTCAACATGAACCGCTTCGCCTCCTTGCGCCCCTACACTGCGCCCTCCAACGTGTTCGACATCTTCAAGCGCGAATTCGACGCCGCGTACGCCGAGGGCGGACTGTTCCAGCTCACAATGCATCCGCACATCAGCGGCTACCGATCGCGCGTCTGGATCCTCGAAGAGTTGATCCGGCACATCCAGTCGAAGAAGGATGTCTGGTTCGCCACGCATGCCGAGGTGGTCCGCTATGCCAAGGCGCACGCCGCCTGAGCGCGGCGATTGGATTGATGCTGCCATGTTTTGGCTTGGCCCCAGGCCTGGCACGCCGCCCCGCGGCGTATTGTCCAGGCCGAGGGAAAGGAGTACAAAGTTTGACCGCCACACCCGGGGGAGGGTGCATGCGAATCGCGATACTCGTAGCCTCGTTGCTGTGCGCCGGACTTGCCCACGCACAGAATTACCCCGCAAGATCAGTCAAGGTCATCGTGCCCTGGCCGCCCGGCCAGGCCACCGACATCGTCACCCGCATCGTTGCCGAAAAACTGCAGGAGGCACTCGGGCAGCCGTTCGTCATCGACAACAAGCCCGGCGCGGCCGGGACCATCGGAACGATCGCCGTCATCAACAGCCCGCCGGACGGCTATACGCTC
>JANMXB010000523.1:0-15013 GCA_031380765.1 Pseudomonadota bacterium
GATCGCGCGCGCAACGAGTTCGTTCTCAAGGTGACCGGCAAGGTGCGGCGTCGCCCGGATGGCACCGTGAATCCCAATTTGCGCTCGGGCGAGATCGAAGTGCTCGCGCACGAAGTGGAGGTCCTCAACCCTTCGATGACCCCGCCGTTCCAGCTCGACGACGAAAACCTGTCCGAGCAGGTGCGCCTGCAGTACCGCGTTCTCGATCTGCGGCGCGAACAGATGCAGAAAAACCTGAGGCTGCGCTACAAGGTGACGATGGCGGTGCGCAAGGCGCTCGATGCGCTGGGCTTCATCGACATCGAGACGCCGATGCTTACGCGTTCCACTCCGGAAGGCGCACGCGACTACCTGGTGCCCTCGCGGGTCCATCCGGGCGAGTTCTTTGCGCTGCCCCAATCGCCGCAGATTTTCAAGCAGCTTCTGATGGTTGCCGGATTCGACCGCTACTACCAGATCGTGCGCTGTTTTCGCGACGAGGATCTGCGCGCCGATCGCCAGCCGGAATTCACCCAGATCGACGTCGAGACCTCGTTCCTGGACGAAGACGAAATCCGCGCGATGATGGAAAAGATGATCCGCGCGATGTTCAAGGAGACGCTCGACATCGACCTGCCGGATCCCTTTCCGCGCATGACGTGGCAGGAGGCGATGGGCCGCTACGGCTCCGACAAGCCCGACCTGCGCGTTGCGCTCGAGATAACCGAGCTTACCGACGTCATGAAGGCGGTCGAGTTCAAGGTGTTCCGTGGCGCCGCGGACATGGCCGGCGGGCGGGTCGCCGCGTTGCGCGTGCCGAAAGCGGACCTTTCGCGCAAGGAAATCGACGACTACACCCAGTTCGTGTCGATCTACGGCGCCAAGGGCCTCGCGTACATCAAGGTCAACGACAAGTCGAAGCTGCCGGAAGGACTGCAGTCGCCGGTGGTGAAATTCCTCGCGCTCGAAGCGCTGGCGCAAATCCTTGAGCGCACGCAAGCGGAAAACGGCGACGTGATCTTCTTCGGCGCGGACAAGGCAAAGGTGGTGAACGACTCGCTCGGCGCGCTTCGCGTACGCATCGGTCACGAAAAAGGCTACGCGCAAAAGGGATGGCGCCCGTTGTGGGTCGTCGACTTTCCGATGTTCGAGTACGACGAGGCGGAAAAGCGCTGGTCGGCAATGCACCACCCTTTTACGTCACCGAAGGATGGCCACGAGGATCTGCTCTTCACGGATCCCGGCAAGGCGCTCGCAAAGGGCTACGACATGGTGCTGAACGGCTCGGAGATCGGCGGCGGCTCGGTGCGTATCCACAAGGCCGAGGTGCAGGCCAAGGTGTTCAAGGCGCTCGGTATCAGCGACGAGGAAGCGCAGGCCAAGTTCGGCTTCCTGCTGGAGAACCTGCGGTTCGGCGCCCCGCCGCACGGCGGCATAGCATTTGGCCTGGACCGCATCGTCGCGATGATGACCGGTGCCGAATCGATCCGCGACGTGATCGCCTTTCCGAAAACCCAGCGTGCGCAATGCCTGCTCACGCACGCGCCGAGTCCGGTCGATGAAAAGCAGCTGCGCGAACTCGGCTTGCGCCTGAGGGACAAGCCCAAGGCGTGAAAGGGCTGGTTGCCTTCGCCTGCGCGCTGCTCCTTGCGGGCCATGCGACGGCGTTTTTGCAGGCGGATGACATTCGCGCCGGCGACTTGCCGGCAGAAGCGCTTGCCACGCTGACGCTCATCCGCGGAGGCGGACCTTTCCCATACCAAAAGGATGGCGCAGTCTTCGGAAATCGCGAGGCACGCCTGCCCAGACGGGACCGCGGCTACTATCGCGAGTACACGGTGCATACGCCGGGGATCCGGCACCGCGGCGCGCGGCGCATCATCGCGGGACGCGCGGGCGAGTACTACTACACTGACGACCACTACCGCACTTTGAGGCGCATCCTGGAATGACGAAGTGACGAAGCTCCTCACACGCCTCGGCGATCCTGCGAAATCGGGTGTCTACCGGGTGTCGCACGAACGGGATATCCGGAATGCCTTGTCTGCGGATACGCATGACGTGGTCGCGGTGTCCCTTGGCGCCGGAAAGGATGCGATGCTCGCGTCGATCGCGGGCTCGCTTGAATTTCCCGACTGGTTCGGCGACAACTGGGATGCGCTTGAAGATTGCCTCACCGATCTTTCGTGGCGCCCGGACCAGCCGCGCGTGATCCTGTTCCTGCATGCGGTGAAGGGCGACGACCTGGGAGTTCTTCTGGACGTGCTTTCCTCGGTTGCCGAGTTCTGGCGCGGGCGGGGCCGGGGGTTTTTCGCCGTGTTCATCGACCCGGCCCGCAGGCTCGGGTTGCCTGCCTTGTACAAGGAAAGTGCGGTGTGACGGCACCGAAAATTCCGATCTCGGTCCTGGTCGTAATCCACACGCCGGCACTCGAAATCCTCCTGATCGAGCGGGCCGCGCGCCCCGGCTACTGGCAATCGGTGACCGGCTCGATCGACCGCCGCGACGAGCCGCTCGAAGACGCGGCACGACGCGAGGTGTTCGAGGAAACCGGGATCGCCGCGGCGCCGGAGCGCTTCGTGCGCTGGAACCTCGTGCGCACTTTCGAGATCTATCCGCAATGGCGGGCTCGCTTTGCGCCGGGCACTACCCACAACGACGAGCACATGTTCAGCCTCGAGGTTCTGGAGCCTCGTCCCGTGCGACTGGCGCCCGGGGAGCACACCGCGTGGCAATGGCTGCCGTGGCCGGATGCAGTGGAAAAGTGTTTTTCATGGACGAATCGCGATGCAATCAGGCTCCTGGCGCAAACCCGGCTCAAGGCACGCTAGTTTGGATAAACTCGCAGTCGATGCGCCCGCCCAGCCTTGCCTGCTGCCTGCTTTTGTTCTGCACGGCCGCGGTCTGCGCCGCCGACGACCTGACCGTCGAGGCCACGCGCAAGGGCGAATTCGTCGAGGTCCAGGCGCATGCGACCATCGACGCCTCCCTGGCGGTCGTGTGGACCACCCTGACCGACTACGACAGGCTGCCCGAATTCATCCCCGGGCTGCGCAAAAGCAGAGTCGTCGGCCGCCGCGGCGCGACAGTGATCGTGGAACAGTCGGGGGAGGCGCGCTTCCTCATGTTTACCTTTCCGATCGACGTCACGCTGGAGGCGGTCGAGCACCCGCCGTCGTCGATCCAGGTGCGCGCCCTTGCGGGCAACCTCCGGCATTTCGAGGGCGGCTACAAAGTCGAACCGCAACCCAACGGCAAAATCGTGCTGCGCTGGGCCGGCACCATCATTCCCGACGTGTCGCTGCCGCCTCTCATCGGAGAAGTCGTGATGCGCATGCGCATCGAGGACCAGTTCATCGGAATGGTGCGCGAAATCGAACGGCGTGAGTCGATTCGTCGCGCGAAGGAGCCGTCCGGGAAATGATCGCTATCCTGAAACGGCGGGCTTCGGTCGCCGGCGTCCTGTCCCTGCTTGCACTGGCCGGATGCGCCAGCCTCGATCCGCTCAAGGCCGCCCGCTTGTCCTCGGAACCGCATTTACGCGATTGCATCGGATGGTACCGCGCGCTCGACGCCGCCGTTGACGCCGCCGGCGTTCGCGACGCACAAGCCGTGCGCGTCGATGGATTTCCATATCTTCGAGTCGATCGATTCGCGGCTTCGTTGCGTGAACCGGCCCGCACGCAGGAATCTGCATTGCATGCGCTGGTCGACCGGATGGTCGACCTGGACCTCGAGGCGCGGCGCATCGAAGTTGCAAACTTGCCCGCCAGAGTTCTCAGGGCAGTCATCGACGGTGTGGGCGAAGCCGGCGTGGAGGATTCGATGCGGCAGGCGCGCGAATGCGGCAGCCATTTGCGCATGGCCGATCTCGGGGCACCGGGCGTCGGCCACGCGCTGCTCGAGCGTCTGCGGGTTCCGGACGACTATGTGACCGGCTATCGCATCGCAGGCCTGTATGCGGTGGCCAGAATCCCGTTTGCGGCCGGCGTGCGCAAGAACCTCGAGGACGCCCGTGCAGCCTTCGAACGTGATCTCGATTCGACCGCGCAGGGTACGGTGGTGCGCTATTCGCCGCCCTTGCGGCCGCGCCTGTCGGGCGAAGAGCTGCGCGTATTGCTCGAACGCATCGCGGACAATCCGCTGAAAGTGCCTGAACCGGCAATCGAGGACCTTCAGCGGCTATTCGCGCTGTATGCACCCAGCTTCGAGGTCGAGACAACGGGCGACTACGATCGGCCGGGCGCATTGCGATGGCGATGGGGTCCGGTGCCCGAGGTCGACGCCACGGACCCCGTCGTCTATCGCCAGGTGGCACACACGCGATACCGCGGCCGCAATCTGCTGCAGCTTGTGTATACCGTGTGGTTTTCCGAACGGCCCGCCCAAGTTGCCAACGATCTTCTTTCGGGAGCGCTCGACGGCGTCGTGTTTCGCGTTACGCTCGCTCCCGATGGCGTGCCCGTCATCTACGATACGATGCACCCATGCGGGTGCTATCACATGTTTTTCACCACCCCGCGCGCCGTGCCGATTCCCGCGCCCGACGACGAGACCGAGTGGGCATTTGTGCCGCAGAAGCTGCGCGCAATGACCTTCGAGGACCGGCTCGTCGTTCGCGTCGCCTCGCGCACCCACTATGTCGAGCGGGTGTTTCGCGACCAGGACGACAGCCTCGCGCACTATGCTCTGCGTCCGTATGACGAGCTTCGCGCGCTGCCCCGCATGCGAGGAGGGTCGCAAAGCGTGTTCGGACCCGATGGAATTATAGCCGGCACCGAACGCGGCGAACGCTTTGTGTTCTGGCCGATGGGTATCGCAAGCGCGGGTGCGATGCGCCAGTGGGGCCGTCATGCGACCGCATTCGTCGGGCGCCGCCATTTCGACGACGCCGACCTGCTGGAGCGGCGTTTTGTGCTGGAGCTGCAATGACCGATACCGTGGCTGACACCGGTGCGCAAGCGAGGACGCTCCGCGTCGCCACCCTCAATATCCACAAGGGCCTGTCGCTCTTCAACCGGCGCATGGTCATCCATGAGCTGCGCGAGGGCCTCAAAAAGATCGATGCCGACCTGGTGTTCCTGCAGGAAGTGCAGGGGCTGCACGAACGCAATGCATTGCGTTTTGGCGCGTGGCCGCAGACAGCGCAGCATGAGTTCCTGGCCGGGGAGGATTGGCAGCATGCGTATGGGCGCAACGCCGTGTACGAGTACGGCCACCACGGCAACGCGATCCTGTCGCGTTTCCCGATCGTATCCGCGGACAATCACGATGTTTCGAATCACCGTTTCGAACGGCGCGGCCTGTTGCACTGCCGGATCGCCGTGCCTGGGTTCGCGATGCCGCTGGACTGCGCCTGCGCGCACCTTTCACTCGACGAGAAAGGGCGCCGGCGGCAACTCGATGCGCTCGGTGTGCACCTTGCCGGGCCGCGCGCCGCGCCGATGATCGTGGCCGGCGATTTCAACGACTGGCGCCATTCGGCGTCGCGCATGATGGCGCAGCAGCTGGGACTCACCGAGGTTTCGGTGATGCATCATGGCCGCCCTGCGCGCACTTTTCCGAGCATCATGCCCATGCTGCGGCTGGACCGGATTTATGTGCGCGGGTTCCGCGTGATCGCTGCGAAAGTGCACCGGGGCGTTCCCTGGAGCCTTCTGTCGGACCATTTGGCAGTCAGCGCTGAACTGGCGCCGGAATGACCCACGGCGAGCCGCGCTAGGCCGTGACGCTCAGGTTCGTGCCGGGCAACACGCTCGGGCTCCTGAAGAACGGTGAACAGTATTTTCCCGCTCTCGTCGAAGCGATCGACGACTCGCGGCAGGAAATTTTTTTCGAGACCTACATCTTCGCCGACGACGAGACCGGCAGCCTCGTCTGCGATGCGCTTGCCCGCGCTGCCACACGCGGTGTGGCCGTCCACATGATCCTCGACGGGTTCGGCGCGCGCGATTTCGCGCCGCGATTTCGCGCCATGCTCGAGCAGGCCGGGGCGCGCGTCCTCGTCTTCCGGCCGAAGATCAGCCCGTTGACGCTGCGCAGGAACCGCCTGCGGAGGATGCACCGCAAGCTGGCGGTGATCGACCGGAAGATCGCATTCGTTGGCGGCATCAACATCATCGACGACTATCCGGTGGGTGGCCCGATGCCGCCGCGCTACGACTTCGCCGTGAGCATCGAGGGGCCGCTGGTCCACGAAGTCTGGTTCGAAGCGGCCAAGCTGTGGGCCCGGCTGGCCTGGTTGAGCACGCGGCGCCGCTGGCGGGTAATCGGACCGCCCGCCAATACGACGGACCAGCGTGGAACGCAGAGCGCGGCGTTGCTCGTGCGGGACAACATCCGTCACCGGCGCGACATCGAAGACGCTTATATTCAATTGATTACGGGCGCAAAAGGCGAGGTGCTCATCGCAATCGCCTATTTCCTGCCGGGCCGGCGCTTCCGGCGCGCGCTCCACGAGGCCGCGCGACGCGGCGTTCGGGTGGTTTTGCTGGTGCAGGGCCTGAGCGATCATCCGATGATGCAATACGCTTCCCGCGCTCTTTTCAGGGCTTTTCTGGATGCCGGAGTCGAAATCCATGAATACACACGCAGCGAACTGCACGCCAAGGTCGCGGTTTTCGACGGGGTTGTGGCCAGCGTTGGCTCATCCAACATCGATCCCTTCAGTCTGGTCCTTGCCCGCGAAGCAAACGTGTTCGTACGCGACGGCCGGTTCGCCTCGGCCTTGCGCGCAAGCCTGCTCGAGGCGATCGAAACCGCCCAACAGGTGCCGCCGCTTGTCTGGAAGCGGCTTGGTTGGGCGGTGCGGATGCGCATCTGGGCCGCGTATGGCTTTGCGAGGGTGATGATGAGCTTGTCCGGAATCGAAGGCTGGCATTGAACCGACGGCCACCGGATAGCAGATCGGCCAGTTCTGCGCCGGATATCACAATCATCGTCCGATCAGGCATTTGTAGGATAAACATCGACGCGACTTCGCGTCCCGAGCCTACATTCCGCACGCCGGGGCTTCGCCACACTACGCCAAAGCACGATCAGGACGCAGTGCGCTTCCGGAGGCGTTATGGCTGAACCAATCGAACTCATTGCCCAGGCAAAAACGCTGGATGAAGTTGTGGCGGCCACCGGCCAGTACCTTGCCCGCTGGAGCGCCGAGAGTCTTGCGCTCATTCCACGCAGGTGCCGCCCGCACTGGATCGGAAGCGCCGAAGATATTGAAATGTACGCCGGCCAGCTGCAAACGGAATGCGCGCGGCGCGAAGCCTCGGGCACGCCGACCTCGAACGAACTGGAGCTCATGCGCGATTTTTTTGCCGGGGCGGCCGGGATCATCGCGTTGTTGAAGCAGAAAGCCGGCGATGACGACGGCGACACCACGTGGCCGCATCCGGTCGAGCGGGTGCGGTGGGGATTCAGCAGCGGGCTCAGCAAGCGCTGAGCGACGAACAGAGTCAACGGAGATCCGGGAGGCAGGATGACGGAACTGGACCAGGAATTCGACCCAGCCGAGGCGATGGGAGAGGTCATTGATGCCGCGCAAATGTACCTCGCGGAGTGCGATCCAGGCAGTCTGGCGATCATTCCCGAGCGTTGCATGCCCTATCCGATAATCAGCGCTGAGGACGTGGAGCTCTACGCCCACAAGCTGCGCAAGGAGTGCGTCACGCGCAGGTCGGAAGGTCGCGACATTCCCCCCGAACTGGAAGCGATGCGCGAGTTCTTTGCGCGCGCCGCACGAGTCGTCTACCTCCTGCGCCTGAAGCTCGACGAGGCGCTGGATGCGACAATCCCGATGTCCTTCCACCGTCCCCAGTCCACCCACGCGCCCACTCAGAATTGACTCGCTGTCGCGCGCCGGCCACTTTGCAATCGCTTGTGCAGAGTGGATTTTCAGATAAAAAGTGATGCTATCCTTGCGACCGCACTAGTCCTTTTGGCGCATCGGGAGACAAGTGGTGAGCAACGAATACGAAACCCTGCGCTGGCCGACCAACATGGATCGGGCCGCGATCGTTGCCAAGCTTGTCGAAATTCGCGAAACAGCCCGCTTGGAAGGTTATCTGGAACTGGCGGCTTTCTTCGCCGACGTGGAGGTCATGCCCTCCCCTAAGGTGGGGGCGAGCGTAATTTCCGCCCTGAACTGGCTTGAGGGCAAGCCTGAATACGTCAGCATCGGAACCCAGCTATCGATGGTTGCCATGAACCTAAAGAACCTCAGGTGAGGCACATTGGCGAGCACTCCTTTGCCTACACCGACGGTCGCCGCCCGAACATGCCCCAGCCTTCATTGCTCATTACGATTTCACCGTTCTGGTTGACCGCTTCGATGCGTCCCTGCATCAACCCGACCCCAGGAAGACTGTTCGACGGGCGCGTAGCGAGTGTAATGCGACGATAAGTAATGCGGTCGCCGGGTCGGACCGGTTTGAGCCATCTGATGTTGTCCAGGCCCGGCGAACCGAGGCTGACACCCGCGTTGATGTAAGTATCGACAGCGAACCGCATCCCGACTGCGCAGGTGTGCCAGCCGCTCGCGATCAGGCCGCCGAAAAATGAGTCCTTCGCGGCCTGGGGATCCACATGGATGGGCTGGGGATCGAATTGCTTGGCAAAGCTGATGATTTCCTCGGCCGTGAAAGTATGGCTTCCCATCAGGTGAACCTCGCCGATTTTGAAATCCTCCCAGAATAGCTTTGGCGCGCTCATTGTGGAGCGAGGTGTTCGAACTTTACGATGCGGTCCCGGACGGCGGCGGGCAACGGCGCCGCGGTCATCGTGTCCGGATCCGCGTTCACGTAGACCAGCTCCGCGGTCACCAGGGGCCGGGCGGACTGGCCGGGCGGGGAGCGCCAGATTTCGAACGCGAAAGTCATGCTCGTGCGGCCCAGTCTCGCAACGCGCACGAGAACGTCGAGCAAGTCGTCATAGCGGGCCGAACCAAGGTATTCGACCGAGGCCTTGCGCAGGTAAACGTCGTTTGCATACCGGTCCACGTATCCGTCGGGGTACGGCAATCCGATGGCGCGCCAGTACTCGGCAATTGCAACATCGATGTAGTTCATGTAGTTGCCGTTGAAGACGATCTTTTGCATGTCCACTTCCGACCAGCGGACTCTGAGTTGGTGCGTGCAGGTGTAATCCTCGCGCGGCATTCCGGCTCCTGGATTGGGCAAAGGCGGCGCGTCGGCGCCGGGCGAATTAGACCGCCGATGAAACGAAAACGCAAAGAGGACCGCGCATGTTATCCGTTAATCCGATTTTGTCCGCGTGGGCGCGCTTGCGCGGGTTGTTTTCCGCGGCGGCGCTCGCCGAGGCGTTAAACTGTTCGCGGCCACTGAAGCCGACCACAGACTGCGCATGAATAAAACAGATCTTTCCCCGGACCCCGCGATAACGGAAGCCGACCCGGGTCTTGCCGGATGGGACGATCCTCTCGCGAGCCTTCGCCGCGCGCTCGATCTGGACGAATTGCAGATCTACTGCCAGCCTATCCTTTCGCTGCAGGCAAGCGCGGAAAGGTACCCCATGGCGGAGGTGCTCGTACGCTTGCGCGAGGAGGAGGAGTCGCTGCTGCCTCCAGGCGATTTCCTGCCAGTGTTCGAGCACTACCGCATGATGACCGACCTGGACTGCTGGGTGGTGCAGAAGACCGTGGAGTGGATTGCGGAGGCCCGCCCCGACAGCATCCGGAGCTACAGCGTCAACGTGTCGAGCCAGTCCCTCGACGACGCGAAGTTGGCGGATTTTGCGTCCGGAACTTTGCACAGATGCGGCGTCAATCCGGTCCAGCTCTGCTTCGAGATCGACGAGGTCGACACCTTGCAGCGCGCAGAGGCGGCTGAGCGTTTCGCCCGCGCGATACGGTCGATAGGGTGCAAGGTGATCATTGACGGTTTTGCGCGGCGCTCGGTTTCGTTTTCCGCCCTGAAGGCATTGCAGCCCGAGTACGTGAAAGTCGACGGCGCGGTGGTGCGCAAGATTGCCAGCAGCTCGGTGGCGCAATTGAAGTTGAAGGCTATCGCGCGCGTCTGCGCGGTTGCCGGCATCGGCATCATCGCCGAATGCGTCGAGGAGCAGCACATCGTGACGCAGCTGACGCAAATGTCGGTCGACTATGCGCAGGGTTTCGGCATCGCGGTCCCGCAACCCATCGCGATCGGCGCTTTTCCGCCGGCCTGATGCGGGGATTTCCCGGGTCTCGCCTGAATGGACGACATTGTCATCCGGTCGATGCTCAAGTGGCCGGACGTCCCCGACGTCTACGGCTGGCTGCGGCTGGATCGGCGGGGGAACTGGCGGATCCGGAACGCAACACAAGGCGCGCAGCCCCAATTCGAACCGATCGGCAACACCGCTCTGCGTGAGTTTATTGCGCGCAACTACTCAGCCGACAGTCGAGGCTGCTGGTTTTTCCAGAACGGTCCCCAACGCGTCTTTATTGCGCTTGCCTATGCCCCTTTCGTTTACCGGCTGGAAAATGACAGGTTCGCCGATCACTGCGGGCGCGCCGAGCGCCGTATCGACGCCGCCTGGCTCGACGAGGAGGGTTCGCTGATTCTGGCCGCGGCGGACCGGGTTGGTCTGCTGGACGACCGTGACCTCGGCTCAGTCGCGGAAGCGCTCGAAAGCGGCGTTTTACGTGTCGGCGGCGACACCGTCAGGGTCGGCGCGCTTGCGAGCCGGGAGGTCGAGGCGCGTTTCGGCTTCGTCCGGGAGCCGCGACCTGCGGAATAACCCACAGTTACCCCGCCGCTCCCGCCCGCCGAAAGCTTGACGCAAACTTGAAAAGTTCTTTATAATCCGGCCTCTTTTTTGCACCCGGGCCGGCCCGTCAGCCAACCATGGCGACACAGGCGCCGTCCCGGTTTGTTTTTGGAACCCGGAAAACATGCCTACCGTCAATCAGTTAGTGCGCCAAGGGCGCGCCGCCAAGCCGACCAAATCGAAGGTGCCGGCGCTCGCCGGATCGCCCCAGAAGCGCGGGGTTTGCACCAGGGTGTACACGACCACTCCGAAGAAGCCTAACTCGGCGCTGCGCAAGGTCGCGAAGGTGCGCCTGACCAACGGCTTCGAGGTGATCGGTTATATCGGCGGCGAGGGCCACAACCTGCAGGAGCACTCGGTAGTGCTGATCCGCGGCGGCCGGGTAAAGGATCTGCCGGGCGTGCGTTACCACATCGTGCGCGGCTCGCTGGACACGCAGGGCGTCAAAGACCGCAAGCAGAGCCGCTCCAAATACGGCGCGAAGCGCCCCAAGGCGGCTTAATCGCCCGCCGCCAGGAATAGGACAACACCATGCCACGTCGCAGAGAAGTACCCAAGCGCGAGATCCTGCCGGATCCCAAGTTCAGCAATACCGATGTCGCCAAGTTCGTGAACGTCATCATGACGCGCGGCAAGAAGTCGGTCGCCGAACGCATCCTGTACGGGGCGCTGGAGTCGATCAAGACCAAATCGGGCAAGGACCCGATCGAGGTTTTCACGCAGGCGGTGCAGAACGTGAAGCCGATGGTCGAGGTCAAGAGCCGGCGGGTCGGCGGCGCCAACTATCAGGTGCCGGTCGAAGTACGGCCGGTGCGGCGCGTCGCCCTTGCAATGCGCTGGATCCGCGAAGCCGCCGAAAAGCGCGGCGAGAAGTCGATGGGC
Source organism: Pseudomonadota bacterium (assembly GCA_031380765.1). Classification (GTDB taxonomy): domain Bacteria; phylum Pseudomonadota; class Gammaproteobacteria; order Burkholderiales; family SG8-39; genus SZAS-79. The sequence goes on from JANMXB010000523.1 coordinate 11,629, forward strand.
ATTCGCCTCGCCGGCGAGCTCCTCGAGGCGGCCGAAGGCCGCGGCGGTGCGATGAAGAAGCGCGACGAAGTGCATCGCATGGCGGAAGCCAACAAAGCTTTCGCGCATTACAGATTCTAAAAGACAGAGGCTGGAAATTTCCGTGGCACGCAAAACCCCAATCGAGCGCTATCGCAACATCGGTATCAGCGCGCACATCGATGCGGGTAAGACCACGACCACCGAGCGCATCCTGTTCTACACCGGCGTGAACCACAAGATCGGCGAGGTGCACGACGGCGCCGCGACGATGGACTGGATGGAGCAGGAGCAGGAGCGCGGAATCACCATCACGTCTGCCGCCACGACCTGCTTCTGGAAGGGCATGGACCTGTCTTTTCCCGAGCATCGCATCAACATCATCGACACTCCCGGTCACGTCGACTTCACAATCGAGGTCGAGCGCTCGATGCGCGTGCTCGACGGCGCGTGCATGGTGTATTGCGCCGTGGGCGGCGTGCAGCCGCAATCGGAAACGGTGTGGCGCCAGGCCAACAAATACAAGGTGCCGCGCCTTGCGTTCGTCAACAAGATGGACCGCGTCGGTGCGAATTTTTTCAAGGTCTACGAGCAGATGAAGGCCCGGCTCAAGGCCAACGTGGCGATCATCCAGGTGCCCATCGGCGCCGAGGAGAATTTCACCGGCGTGATCGACCTCGTCGCCATGAAGGCGATCTACTGGGACGATTCGACCCAGGGCATGAAATTCGAGAAGAAGGAAGTTCCGGCCGAACTCGTGGCCGATGCGCAAGTATGGCGCGAGAAGATGGTCGAAACGGCGGCCGAAGCCAACGAAGAGCTCATGAACAAGTACCTCGAATCCGGCGAGCTGTCGGTCGAGGAGATCAAGCAGGGCCTGCGCATTCGCACGATCAACAATGAAATCGTGCCGATGCTGTGCGGCTCGGCATTCAAGAACAAGGGTGTGCAGGCGATGCTCGACGCGGTGGTCGAGTACCTTCCCTCGCCGGTGGACATTGCGCCGGTCAAAGGCGAGAACGACCGCGGGCAGCCCGAAACGCGTCCGGCGGGCGATGACCAGCCGTTCGCCGGGCTCGCATTCAAGATCGCAACCGACCCGTACGTGGGGCAGCTGACATTCATCCGCGTCTACTCGGGCGTCCTGACCTCGGGTGACACCGTCTATACCTCGGTGCGCGGCAAGAAAGAGCGCATCGGGCGCCTGCTGCAGATGCACGCCAACCAGCGCGATGAAATCAAGGAAGTGCGCGCGGGCGACATTGCGGCAGCGGTGGGCATGAAAGACGTGACCACGGGCGAGACGATCTGCGACGTGAACAAGGTGATCACGCTCGAGAAAATGGTGTTTCCCGAGCCCGTTATTTCGCAGGCGGTCGAGCCGAAGACCAAGGTCGACCAGGAAAAAATGGGCGTGGCGCTCAATCGCCTCGCCCAGGAAGACCCGTCGTTCCGCGTGCATACCGACGAAGAATCGGGCCAGACGATCATCTCCGGAATGGGCGAATTGCATCTCGAGATCATCGTCGACCGCATGCGGCGCGAATTCGGCGTCGAGGCCTCCGTCGGCAAGCCCCAGGTGGCGTACCGCGAAACGTTCAAGAAGCCGATCGAACAGGAAGGCAAGTTCGTCAAGCAGTCGGGCGGGCGCGGGCAATACGGCCATGTCTGGCTCAGGCTTGAACCGCAGGTATCGGGCAGGGGATTCGAGTTCGTCGACGCGATCAAGGGCGGCTCGGTGCCGCGCGAGTTCGTCCCCGCCGTCAACAAGGGTGTCGTGGAAGCGCTGCAGGACGGAGTGCTCGCGGGCTACCCAGTGGTCGACGTGAAGGTCACGCTGTTCGACGGCTCGTTCCACGAAGTGGATTCGAACGAGAACGCATTCAAGATGGCGGCGATCTTCGCGTTCAAGGACGGAATGAAGGCGGCCTCGCCGATCCTGCTCGAGCCGATCATGGCGGTCGAGGTCGAAACAGCCGAAGAAAAGATGGGCGACGTCATGGGTGACCTTTCCTCCCGCCGCGGCGTGATCCAGGGCATGGACGACCTGCCCAGCGGCAAGGCGATCAAGGGTGAGGTGCCTCTCGCGGAGATGTTCGGGTATTCGACCACGCTGCGCTCGCTCACCCAGGGCCGCGCGACGTACACAATGGAATTCAAGCACTACGCCGAAGCGCCCAAGAGCGTCGCCGAAGCGATCATCAGCAGCAAGAAGTAACCAACAACCGACACCGAGAAAAGCATCATGGCAAAAGGCAAATTCGAACGCACCAAGCCGCACGTGAACGTGGGGACGATTGGACACGTTGACCATGGCAAGACGACGCTGACGGCGGCGATCACGACGGTGCTGGCGAAGAAGTTCGGCGGCGAGGCGAAGGCGTACGACCAGATCGACGCGGCGCCGGAGGAAAAGGCGCGCGGCATCACGATCAACACGGCGCACGTGGAGTACGAGACCTCCAAGAGGCACTACGCGCACGTTGATTGCCCGGGGCACGCGGACTACATCAAGAACATGATCACGGGGGCGGCGCAGATGGACGGGGCGATCCTGGTGGTGTCGGCCGCCGATGGCCCGATGCCGCAGACCAGGGAGCATATCCTGCTGGCAAGGCAGGTCGGGGTGCCCTACATCGTGGTGTTCATGAACAAGGCGGACATGGTGGACGACGCCGAGCTCCTGGAGTTGGTGGAGATGGAAGTGCGGGAGTTGCTCTCCAAGTACGAGTTCCCCGGGGACAAGACCCCGATCGTGATCGGCTCGGCGCTAAAGGCGCTGGAGGGTGACACGGGGGAGATGGGCGAGGTGGCGATCATGAAGCTGGCCGATGCACTGGACAGCTACATCCCGACGCCTGAGCGTGCGATCGACGGGGCGTTCCTGATGCCGGTGGAGGACGTGTTCTCGATCTCCGGGCGCGGCACGGTGGTCACGGGGCGGGTTGAGCGCGGGATTGTGAAGGTGGGCGACGAGATCGAGATTGTGGGCTTGAAGGCGACGCTGAAGACCGTGTGCACGGGCGTGGAGATGTTCAGAAAGCTCCTGGACCAGGGCCAGGCGGGGGACAACCTGGGGGTGCTGCTGCGCGGCACGAAGAGGGAAGAGGTCGAGCGCGGCCAGGTGCTGGCCAAGCCCGGGTCGATCACGCCGCACACGAAGTTCGAGTGCGAGGTGTACGTGCTCTCGAAGGAAGAGGGCGGGCGGCACACGCCGTTCTTCAACAACTACCGGCCGCAGTTCTACTTCAGGACGACGGACGTGACCGGGGCGGTGGTACTGCCTGCGGGCACCGAGATGGTGATGCCGGGGGACAACATCAAGATGGTGGTGACGCTGATCGCGCCGATCGCGATGGAGCAGGGC
>JANMXB010000539.1:0-3024 GCA_031380765.1 Pseudomonadota bacterium
GGCGCATCGTCGTGCTTCATCATGGCGAAATCATCGCGCGCGGCGCCCCCCAGGAAGTCGTGCGCGATCCGGCGGTCCTCGAGTGCTACCTCGGCGAGGAGACCGAGGTATGAGCGCGCTGCTCGAGATCGACAGCCTCGATCTCTATTACGGCGATGCGCAGGCGCTCGACCAGGTTTCGCTCATCGTCGAAGAGGGAAAGATCGTTGCAATCGTCGGCGCCAACGGCGCGGGCAAGTCCTCCCTGATCCGCACGATCGCCGGCATCGAGAAGCCGCGCGGCGGCCGCGTGCGATTCAAGGGCAAGGACATCACCGGGTTCGAATCGTATGCAACCTGCGATCTCGGCATCGGGCAGGTCGCCGAAGGCAGGCACATCTTTCCGACCTTGTCCGTCACCGAGAACCTGGAGATGGGCGGCATGCTGCCGCGCGCGCGCGCGAAGGCGAAGCTGACCCTGGATGAGGTTTTCGACATGTTCCCGCGCCTTGCCGAGCGGCGCGGCCAACTCGCCGGCACGATGTCGGGTGGTGAGCAGCAAATGCTTGCCATCGGTCGTTGCCTGATGGGCCAGCCGGAACTGATCATGTTCGACGAGCCTTCGCAGGGCCTCGCCCCGACCGTGGTACAGGAAGTCTTCCATATCATTCGCACACTGAATGCGCGCGGCATGACGATCCTGCTGGTCGAGCAGAACGTGGCCGTGTCGCTCAAAATCTCCGCCCAGGCCTATGTGCTGGAGAACGGGCGGATCGTCATGTCGGGCACCGGCGAAGCGCTGCTGCACGACGATCGCGTCCGGCAGGCGTATATGGGGCTGTGAAGCCGTTGTGCCGGGCGCGCGATTCGGCGCGGACCATACCGCTCGATCGCGGTCATTCGATCACCCGGTCGGCGCGCGCCATGATCGCCTGCGGGAATGTGAGCCCATGCGCCCTGGCGGTCTTGAGATTGATCACCAGCTCATACGTGGTTGGAACCTCGACCGGAAGGCTGGAGGCTTTCGCGCCGCTGAATATCCTGTGGATAAACCCCGCCGAAGCACGAAAGTGCTCGGCTAGATCGAAGGAATAGGACATCAGCCCCCCCGCTTCGGCGAATTCAGCGAACCCATACATCGCCGCCAGGCGCGCGCTGGCAATATTGCGCACGATGCGCGCGCGATGCATGAAGTTGAGCGGGCTTTCAATGATGTAGAGCGCGTCCGGACGCATGTGGCGCAGCGCTTCGAACGCCGGCTCGAAATCCGCCTCGGACGTCACCTCTTTCAGCGCCAGACTGAATTTGAGCTTCGCGCTCGCTTCGTCGATGGCCGAGAGCATCAGCGCCTCGACTGCGTTGCGCGAATTGTGCACAACCGCGATCTGCTTTGCCTTTGGAAACACCTCCTTGAGAAGCTGCATGCGTTGGCGGCACAACACGTCGCTCGGATAGGCCACGCCCGTCCTGTTGGTGCCGGGTTCCCAAAGGCTCCTCACCAAGCCCATCGCGACAGGATAGGCGACCGCGGCGAACACCACGGGAACGTGACTTATCGCCCGCGAGGCCGCAAGCGCCGCTTGCGTTCCGATCACGAAAACAATATCCAGCTCGAGCGTAGCCAGCTCGGCGGCGAGCGTCTCCAGTTGGTTGTAGTCGCCCTCGGAAAAGCGGCGCTCAACGACGAGGTTTTCACCCTCGACATAGCCGAAATCGCGCAACGCATCAAAAAGGGCATGCTGGAGATGCAGGCTGCCTGCGTCGGAAGACGCGCCGAGATACGCCATTCGATATACGCGACCGGTCGAGCGGACCCTGGTCGGACTGGAGGCTGTCGCTCCTGCCTTGGGCACAGAATGACCTGCGGCAGCCATTCGATCACACCTTCGGCGAAGAACACTGGGACCGCGCAGCGTCCGAAAGTGGCGTACGAGCCAAGTCGCGGGCGTCCATCCGAGCCTCCCGATCGCAATGAATTGGCTGGCTCATACTTATACCACCTTGTCGGTAATCGTTTGAGCGTACGGGACGCTGTCCCTGAAGGACGCGCGCTGCTCGATGCGATCGCTGAACAACGCGAGGTTGGGATGCAGCCTGCGCCACGGCATTTCCTGGAAGCGCACCGAAAGATAACCCAGAGCCGTGCCGACGGCGATGTCGCCCAGGCTGAAGCGATCGCCGACGGCCCAGCCACTGGAGCCGACGATCTTCGCCATCTCGGCGACGCCACCCTCGATCTTGCGGCGCTGCCGCGCCAACCATTGCGGACTGCCGCCGCCGGGCCGCATCTTCTCGAACAGCGACAGCACCACCGCGTCGCAGACGCCATCGCACAGCACTTCGAGCTTGCGCGCCGCGAGCCAGCCCTCGACGTCGCCCGGCATCAGCGGCACCTGCGGATACTTGAGCTCGAGGTACTGCAGGATATAGCTCGATTCATAGACGCTGGTGCCATCCTCCAGCAGCAGCACCGGGAGCTTCTCGAGCGGGTTGTAGCGCGGTGTGCTCGTCGTGCTGTCCCAGGGCACTTCGGTAAGCAGTTCGAACGGCAGGCCCTTTTCCGCCAAGGCAATGCGCACCTTGCGCGCATACGGGCTGGGGGTTGCACTGATCAGCTTGAACATCATCTGCTCCCTTCGGCCTACAGGCGGCGGCGTAACTCGTGCATTCGCTTTACTTCGGCATGCTCGCAATAAGGAGCGCGGCAATGGGCACCATCTTGCTGATGGCATGGTCGATGAAGTCGACTGCAGCCCGGCGAACTTCGGCAGCGGTATCGGGGGGCGGCAGTATTGTCATGCCAGCCTGGAGTCGAGCGCCGGCGCTTTGTCCGAGAGTGATGACCTGATCGATCATTTTTTCCAGGCGGCCGTCGGCAGCCAGCGGCGCCAACTGAACGTAGCTCAACGCGAGAAAACCCGGCCAATGAGCGAGATGGCGGTACATGCTCGCAACGATGCGCCCGTGATCGCGATCTCCAAGCAGGTTGATCCGGCGGATGAGATCGGCGGTATCGGCGCCGACTTCGTCCAGAGCGAGCAGTTT
>JANMXB010000566.1:0-16572 GCA_031380765.1 Pseudomonadota bacterium
ACGATGCTCAGAGGCTTTGCAGCATCCCCCCTTCGGCGGTTCTTCCCAAGGACGTTGCCGAACGTATCGAAAAAGTGAGTCTGGCGACGATCAAATATCCGGCCGACGGCAAACTCCTTGGCAACTGGCGCGACGGCGAAAAAATCGCGCAGAGCGGCGTAGGCAAGCAATACTCCGACGACCCCAAGCTGCCTTCGGGGGCGAACTGCTATGCGTGCCACCAGCTCACGAAGGAGGAAATTTCCTTCGGCACCATCGGGCCGAGCCTGTACAACTTCGGCAAGGTGCGCGGCTCGAGCGACGCAATTCAGCGCTATGCCTACGGGAAGATCTACAACTCCCAGGCGTACTCGGCGTGCTCCAACATGCCGCGCTTCGGCCATAACGGCATCCTCACCGAGCAGCAAATCAAGGACGTGACCGCGCTGCTTCTGGATCCGAACTCCCCCGTAAACAAATAGCGGCCGCGCGCTTGAACCGCCGCGAGTTCCTCCACGTACTTGCGGTTGCCGCGACGGGCGGCCTGCCGCTGGACGCGGCTCGCGCCCAGAACGCCGGCTTCTACGACCTGCCGCGCTTCGGCAATGCACATTTCCTGCATTTCACCGACTGCCACGCCCAGCTGCTGCCGGTCCATTTCCGCGAGCCGAACGTAAACCTGGGCGTGGGCGGGATGACCGGGCGGCCACCGCACCTTGTGGGCGAATCGCTGTTGCGCACTTTCGGCATCAAGCCCGGCACGGCCGACGCGCACGCCTTTACGCATCTCGACTTCGAAAAGGCCGCGCGTACTTTCGGCAAGCTGGGCGGCTTCGCGCATCTTGCGACGCTCGTAAAGCATCTCAAAGCGTCGCGCCCAGGCGCGCTTTTGCTGGACGGCGGCGACACCTGGCAGGGCTCGGCAACGTCCCTGTGGACCAAAGGCCAGGACATGATCGATGCGCAGAAGCAACTCGGCGTCGATCTCATGACCGGCCACTGGGAGTTCACACTCGGCGCGGAGCGCGTCAAGCAGGTCGTCGAGAACGATTTCAAGGGGCGGATCGAATTCATCGCGCAAAACGTAAAGACCGCCGACTTCGGCGATCCTGTTTTCGCTTCCTACTCGATGCGCCGCATGAACGGCGTGCCGGTCGCGATCATCGGCCAGGCATTTCCCTATACCCCGATCGCAAATCCGCGCTACTTCGTCGCCGAGTGGAATTTCGGCATCCAGGAAGAGGCGATGCAGAAGACGGTCGACGAAGCGCGCAATCAGGGCGCTCAGGCAGTCGTGCTGCTGTCCCACAACGGCATGGACGTGGATCTCAAGATGGCCTCGCGCGTGCGCGGAATCGACGCGATTCTTGGCGGACATACGCACGATGGCGTTCCCGCGCCGATAATCGTGAAAAACCCTGGCGGACAGACGGTGGTCACCAACGCTGGTTCGAACGGCAAATTCCTCGGCGTCCTCGATCTCGACATCAAAGGCGGCAAGGTCGCGGATTTCCGCTACGTTCTGCTGCCGGTATTCGCCAACCTGCTGCCTGCGGATGCGGCAATGCAGTCATTGATCGACAAGGCGCGCGCCCCGTACGCCGCGAAGCTGGCCGAGCCGCTCGCAGTGACCGAAGGCCTCCTCTATCGCCGCGGCAACTTCAACGGCACGTTCGACCAGCTGATCCTCGAGGGGCTCATGGCGGTGAAGGACGCCGAGATCGCGTTCTCGCCCGGGTTCCGCTGGGGCACCAGCCTTCTTCCGGGGCAGCCGATCCTGATGGAGCACCTGATGGACCAGACCGCCATCACCTACCCGTACACCACGGTGACGGAGATGACCGGCGGGACGATCCGGACCATCCTCGAAGACGTGTGCGACAACCTATTCAATCCGGATCCGTATTACCAGCAGGGCGGTGACATGGTGCGGGTCGGCGGCCTGACGTACGCCTGCGATCCGAACGCGAAGATGGGCGACCGCATCAGCGACATGACGCTCAAAGGCAAGCCCGTGGAGGCGTCGAAAAAGTACAAGGTGGCCGGCTGGGCGCCGGTTTCCGAAGCAGCGAAGCAGGCGGGCGGCGAACCGATCTGGGACGTGATGGCGAAGTACCTGAAAGACCGCAAGGTCGTAAAACCGCTTACGCTGAACCTGCCGCGCCTCAAGGGCGTGGAAGGCAATCCCGGTATCGCCTGATCCCCGTGCCCGTCGCTATACTCCGGTCACGGCGGAGATTCGATGGGCTACGCGCACACCTTCGGCAGCGTCAACTGGCGCTTTGCCGACCTCAGGGACCTGCTGGCGAAAGCCACGCCCCTGCGCTCGGGTGACGTGCTCGCAGGCATCGCAGCAGCGACCGCCGAACAACGCATGGCCGCGCGCATGGCATTGGCCGACCTCCCCCTGACGCGCTTTCTCGAAGAATCCGTCGTGTCCTACGAAGACGACGAGGTGACCCGCCTGATCCTAGACACGCACGACAGGAAGGCCTTCGCGCCGGTCGCGCATCTCACCGTCGGCGATTTCCGCGACTGGTTGCTCTCCGACGCTACGGATAGCGCGGCCCTCGCGGCGCTTGCACCCGGGCTGACGCCCGAAATGGCCGCTGCGGTCTCCAAAATAATGCGCAACCAGGATCTCGTCGTGGCGGCGAAGAAATGCCGAGTCACCACTCGTTTTCGCAACACCATCGGCCTTCCAGGACGCCTCGGGGTCCGACTGCAGCCCAACCACCCCACCGACGACGCGAAAGGCATTGCCGCCTCGATGCTCGACGGCCTCCTCTATGGCTGCGGGGATGCGGTCATCGGCATCAATCCGGCAAGCGACGGCCTGCCTGCGTTCATGAAACTGTGGCGGATGCTGGACGAAATCATCCAGCGCTTCGCGATTCCGACCCAGTCGTGCGTGCTCACCCACGTGACCAGCCAGATCCGCGCCATCGAGGCGGGCGCGCCGGTGGACCTGGTCTTCCAGTCGATCGGCGGCACGCAAGAGACCCACGAGAGTTTCGGCATCGACCTCGCGATGCTTGCCGAAGCCCGCGACGCGGCGCTGTCGCTCAAGCGAGGGACCGTCGGCGACAACGTCATGTACTTCGAGACCGGCCAGGGCAGCGCGCTATCGGCAGACGCCCATCACGGCGTGGACCAGCAAACCCTCGAAGCGCGCGCCTACGGGGTCGCCCGCCATTTCAAGCCACTGCTCACAAACTCGGTGGTCGGTTTCATCGGGCCGGAATACCTTTTTGACGGCAAACAGATCATCCGCGCCGGGCTCGAAGACCATTTCTGCGGCAAGCTCCTCGGGGTGCCGCTGGGCGTGGACGTCTGCTATACGAACCATGCCGAAGCCGACCAGGACGACATGGATACGCTGCTCACGCTGCTTGGCGTGGCGGGCGTGACTTTCATCATGGGCGTGCCGGGCGCAGACGACGTAATGCTCAATTACCAGAGCACTTCGTTCCACGATGCGCTCTACCTGCGCAATGTTCTCGGCCTCAAGCGCGCACCCGAGTTCGAGGCGTGGTTGGAGAAAATGCAGCTCATCGACTCCGCGGGCATGCTCCTGCCGCATGCGAGCGGCAACCGGCTGCTTGCGGCCGCCTGCGAACTCTAGGCCCATGAGCCGCGACAACCCGGTCGTCGCAAATCCGTGGACGCACCTGCGCGGCCATACGCCCGCGCGGATCGCTCTCGGGCGCGCCGGGCCGTCGCTGCCGACACGCGAAGTGCTGGCTTTCGGTATCGCTCACGCGAGCGCACGCGATGCCGTGCACAAAGGGCTCGACGTGGAGGCGCTAGATTCGCAATTGCGTGCGGCCGGGTACGCGCCGCTGCGGGTGCACAGCGCTGCGCCGGATCGCGCCACGTACCTCACGCGACCGGACCTCGGGCGCCGCCTCGACGATGAAAGCGCGCACCGGCTGGTTGTGGCCCCCGAGGCTCCGCAGATCGCCATTGCCATTGAAGACGGCCTGTCCGCGGTGGCCGTGCAAAAGCATGTGCCGCCGCTCATGGCAGCGCTGGGCTCGATCGCGCCCGAACGCTGGGTCAGGTTGCCGGTGGTAATCGCGCAGCAAGGGCGCGTGGCGCTCGGCGACGAGATCGGCGAGCGCCTTGCCGCCCGGCTGGTCGTGGTGATGATCGGCGAGCGTCCCGGGCTCTCGTCGCCGGACAGCCTCGGCGTTTACGTCACCTACCAGCCGCGCATCGGGCGCACGGACGCACAGCGCAACTGCATTTCGAATATCCGGCCCGAAGGGCTCGGATATGCGGCCGCCGCGACAAAGCTCGACTGGCTGGTGGTGCAGGCACTGCGGCGCGGGCTTACCGGGGTGGCGCTGAAGGACGACAGCGAGCCGATCGGAGCGCTAAATGTACTGATATCAGCACAAAATACTCCGGAGATTGCCTCCAGAAGCCAATTTACAAAATAAAAGTCCGTCTTTCTACTTCGGGTCAGAGGCCAGCTTGCCGCCATTGGCCCAGTCGGATTTCTTCACGTCCTCGAAGATCACGTCGACCGATTCCGGGCTGCACTTGAGGGTGCGCACCGCATCGGCGGTGACTGCAACGGCAAATTCGCGCTTTTGCTCGACCGTGCGGCCCTCGAACAAGCTTACGTGGATCAATGGCATTCGGAGTCTCCTTTGTTTTCAGCGGGCGGAAAAATCTTCGCATCCGTGATACTTTGACCAGGCCGCGATCTTACCCGTTTGCGGCTTCAGCGCAATCCTAGAATCCTAATCAGGTGGTCCTCATGGCATATCGGCCTTTCGATCTCTCCGGGAAAGTCGCACTCGTCACCGGCGGTAACAGCGGAATCGGCCTGGGGATCGCGATGGCGGTCGCGCAGGCCGGCGCCGACGTTGCGATCTGGGGCACCAATGCGAAGAAGAACGAGGCGGCCAAGGCGGCCCTTGGGAAAACCGGCCGCCAGGTCGTCGCTCTACAGTGCGACGTGGGCGAAGAGAAGGCGGTCGATGCGGCGATGGCCGAGACTGTCGCGACACTGGGCCGCGTGGACGGTTGTTTCGCCAACGCAGGCGTGAGCGGCCGCGGCACGGCCTCGTTCATGGAAATGACTTCCGATGAGTGGCATCGCGTGCTCAGAGTAAACCTCGACGGCGCCTTTTACACTTTTCGCGCGGCCGCTCGCCACATGGTGGAACGCGGCGGTGGCGGCGTGCTGGTCGGCACGGCGTCGCTTGCCGCGATCGAAGGCGCAGCCCGCAGCGAACACTATGCGGCGACGAAAGGCGGCATGATTTCGATGGTCAGGGGCCTGGCCGTGGAGCTTGCCCGGCACAAGATCCGCGCCCACTCGATCCTCCCTGGCTGGATCGAGACCGACATGACGGCCAATGCGGTGGCGAACGAGAAGTTCAGGAACAACGTGCTGCCGCGCATCCCCGCGCGCCGCTGGGGCACCGGCGACGATTTCGGCGGCATCGGCGTGTACCTGATGAGCTCCGCCTCGAGCTACCACACCGGTGACACTTTCCTGATCGACGGCGGCTACTCGCTCTTCTGAGCCGGGCCGCGCTCGCGCACTCGCTGCGGCTACACTGGCAGCCATGCAGGACACCTTGCTCTATCTTTCCGAGGACGCCATTGCGCGCGCCGGGATTCCGCTCGACCGCCTGCGCGAGGTCGTTGCCGAAGCTTTCGCATCCCTGGCGCGCGGCAGCGCGCAGGCCGCGCCGAAATCCGTGATGAATATCGGTCCTGGCCATGTCTTCCAGGCCAAGCCGGCGGTGCTGCGCGGGACAAACCTGGCCGGAATGAAATGGTTCGGGCTCGTACCCAGCGCGCAAACCAGCGGACCGAGCATCTCGAGCGTCATCGTGCTTTCGGACATGACCACCGGCGGGACGCTCGCCATCATGGGCGGCAACTGGATCACCGCGACCCGCACCGCGGCAATGAGCGCGATCGCGGCGCAGTCGCTCGCGCGGACAGACTGCGAATCCATCGGATTCGTCGGATGCGGGGTCCAGGCGCACAGCCATCTGGACGCCCTGCGCCTGGTGCTTCCGAAACTCTCGCGCGTGACCGCATACAGCCGCACCGAAGCGAGCGCCGCGCGGCTTGCGCATGCCGCAAGCGCACTCGGCATGACGGCAGGCACGACGCGCGAGCCCCGCAGGGCGGTGGAAGGAATGGATGTGGTGGTCACCAGCGTGCCCGAAGCCGCGTCGGAACTGGAGTTCCTCGATACCGCCTGGCTCGCTCCCGGTGCTTTCGTCAGCGCGGTCGATCTGGGCCGCTCGTGGAAGCGCGGCACGCTGCGCCACACCGACATCCTCGCAACCGACGAGCATGAGCAGACGCGCGTGGTGGCGGCGATGGGCCGCATGTCGTTTGGCGGACCTTATGATGCCGATCTTGCCGAGCTAACCACCGGCGCCGGGTTGCGCCGCGGTTCGGCGGCGCAGCGAACGATGTTCATTTTTTCCGGCCACGCGCTGGCGGATCTGGCGGCGGCACAGGTCGTCTATGAAACGGCAAAGGGCCGCGGGCTCGGCGTCAACCTTCCCTTATAGGGTGGATCCGCATGCTTAAAGAAGTGGTCGGGCAAGGCCCCGGGGGACGCGTGATAGCGATGGATTCGGTTACCCAAGTGACGCCTGAGGACGCGGGCGCGATTGTCGTTTCCGGATCGCACGGCGGCGCGAGCTCCGGGGCATACGCACTCGCAGTGCGGCTCAAGGCCGTTTTTTTCAACGATGCCGGCATCGGCAAGGACGAAGCGGGCGTGGTAGCGCTGGAGATGCTGCAGGCCGCCGGTATCGCGGCAGGAACGGTTTCGCACAACAGCGCGCGCATTGGGGACGCACGCGACTGCTGGGAAAGCGGCGTGATTTCCCGCTGCAACGCCGCCGCGCGTGCCCTCGGCTTGGAGCCGAATGCGAATCTGCGCGCAGCGCTCAGCCGGCTGGTGTCGCGCTGAGGACCGGCCGTTTCGCCAGCAGGAAGAACAGCGAGCCGATGCCGGCAAGCAGCGCAAGCACGGTGAATCCGGCCCGGTAGTTGCCGGTCAGATCGGCGAATATTCCCGCCACGATCGGGCCCCCGATCTGCCCGACGACGATGATCATCGCCGAAAGCCCGAGGATCATGCCGATCGAGCGACGGCCGAAATAATCGGCGCGGAGGGCCTGCATGAACGGACCTCGCAGGCCCCACGCGCCGCCGTGCAGGACCGCAAAAGCGACCAGCATGGCGATCCCGCTCGCGTAAGTGAGCATGAGAAGGCCCGCTGCATGCATCACCATGCAACTGGCGGCCACAAAACGTTTCTCGTACTTATCGCCGATCGCCCAGCCAACGAGCACGCCCCCGACCTGTGCAACCGTCATCAGGGTAATGACCAGCGAGGCCTGGGCGAGCGAGTACCCAAGGCCTTCCTTCATGTGCGTAATTGCATGCACGCTGACGGCGTATACGACCAGCAGAGCGAATCCGTGGCCAAGGGACAGGAGCCAGAATGCGCTCGTACGCAGCGCCTGGCGCGCGGTGAATTCGCGTTCGCCGGGGTCGTCCGGCCGCGCCTGCGTTGATGCCGCCGGCGGCAGGCCGTCAATCGTTTCTCCGACGTCTTCCGGGCGGCGCCGGAAGACCCGCGCGAGGGGCCACCCGATCACGATTGCCAATACGCCGGAGCCGAAGGCCGTCGGGCGCCATCCCCAGGTCTGCATCGCCCAGGCGACGATCGGCACGAAAACCCCGCCCAGCGCGAGGCCCAGGGAGAGTACCGAAAGTGCCCGCGCGCGGAATTTCTCGAACCAGTGGATGATCGCGACGTTGATCGGAAAGAAGCCGCACAGGCTCGCGCCGAGCGCAATTACCAGGAAGGCGCCGTAAAATCCGGCCAGCGAATCGATCTGGCTCAGGAGCATGAAACCCACCCCGAACGTCACGATGCCGATACGGATCATGCCCTGCGGGCCGAAGCGGTCGATGATCCATCCCAGCGCCGGGCCGAGCACGGCCGCTTCCATCGGCTGCAGCGCGGCTGCCCCCGAAAGTGCAGTCTTGCTCCAGCCGAATTCCTCGGTGAAGATCGCAAAATATGCACCGAATGCCTGGTGGAGCAGCCCGGCTTGCAGGAACTGGATGCCGCCGCCGGAGGCAACCATCCGCCAGCCGTAGAATATTTTCATGGGAATAGTGGCAGGATAGCGCAGCAGCGGGAACCCGCGGCAGCTGGTTCGCTCCCGGCGCCCTCAATTCAAGGAGATTCACCAATGGCCATGACAGAGTCCAAAACCAAGGTCACCATCCTCACCAGCGCCTACCGGATCAAGGGATTCATCGACCTGCTGCCGGGTGCGCGCCTGACGGATTTCATAGTCGACGCAAAGAGCTTCGTCGCGGTCACGGACGCGGAAGTGTGGGAGCTGCACCTGGGCGGCCGCCAGGTGCTCGCGGCCGAGTTCATCGACGTCAGCCGGGATCATATCCAGATCGTAATGCCGGGCTGATAACAGGCCGGGCGACGGAGCGAACCCCGTCGGGTGAGTTTCCGGCGTTCTGGTACCTTAGCGCTCCTCTGCGTCCACCTCTCTGCACACGGAATGAGCACTCCAAAGGATCAACTACGGGATCGACTGCGCGCGCTCGGGCCCGCCGCGTTACGCAACATCCGGCGGGGGATCGAAAAGGAAAGCCTGCGCGTGCGTACGGACGGCGTTCTGGCCGTCGATCCGCATCCGCAGAAGCTGGGCTCCGCGTTGAGCCACCCCCATATCACCACCGATTTCAGCGAATCGCAGCTCGAGCTGATCACCGGCGTGCATACCGGCATCGAGGCCTGCCTCGAGGAGCTCACCCGCATCCACCAGGTCGTCTACCGCAATATCGGCGGCCAGATGATGTGGAGTGCGAGCATGCCTTGCGGACTGCCTGCCGACGATGCGATTCCGATCGGGCGGTACGGAAATTCGAACCTCGGGCGGGCAAAGACCGTCTACAGGACCGGCCTGGCACACCGCTATGGCCGGCGCATGCAGACAATATCGGGGATCCACTACAACTTCTCCCTTCCGGAAATCAGCGAGCCGAACGTTGCCTATTTCTCGCTCATCCGCAACTTCCGGCGCCATTCGTGGCTGCTGCTCTACCTGTTCGGCGCTTCACCCGCAGTGTGCTCGAGCTTCGTCGAAGGCCGCAGGCACGAGCTCGTGGAACTCAAGCGCGGGACCATGTACCGGCCGGGCGCCACGTCGCTGCGCATGGGCCCGCTGGGCTACCAGAGCGACGCGCAGGCGTCCCTCGCGGTCAGCTACAACTGCCTGGAGAGTTACGGCGCCTCGCTTCAGGACGCGCTGACGCGGCCCTATCCGCCTTACGAGGCCATCGGGATACGCGAGCCAGGGGCGCGCGGCGACGGGATCGAGAGCTACCGCCAGCTTGCGACCAGCCTCCTGCAGATCGAGAACGAGTTTTACGGAACGATCCGGCCCAAACGCGTCATCAGGCAGGGCGAGCGCCCATTGCACGCACTGCGCGAGCGTGGTGTCGAGTACGTCGAGGTCCGGCTCATGGACCTCGATCCGTTCGAGCCCATCGGGATCAATGCGGCGACCATCCGGTTGCTCGACGTCTTCCTCCTGCATTGCCTGTTGAGCGAAAGCCCGCCTGACAGCGTCGAGGAGATTGCCGCCAACGCGCGCAACCAGCACCGCGTGGCGGCGCGGGGCCGCGAGCACGGACTGCACCTCGAATGCCGCGGTAAAGAGGTTGCGTTGCCGGAATGGGGCAGCGACGTTCTCACCGCGTGCGAGCCAATAGCCGCCGCGCTCGACGCGGCCCATGGTGGAAAGGCGTACGCGGGCGCGCTTTCCGCGGCGCTGTCGGCCCTGCGCGATTCGGCGCCCTTGCCGTCTGCTCGCGTGCTGAAGGCGATGGCGGAAGACCACGATTCCTATGTCCGCTTCGTGCTGCGCCAGTCGCGCCAGCACCTGGCGGCGATCGGCAGCCTCGCGCTGCCCGCCTCGGAGGAAGCGAAATTCGCGCAGCTGGCCGAGACATCGATGGCCGAGCAGCGCCAGATCGAGGCCTCGGACAGCCTGCCGTTCGAGATCTTCAGGCAACGCTATCTGTCGCCCGAGCGGCTGGGGCTCTAGCCGCCGCCGTCAGACGATCGAGCGTTTCCGCAGTCCTGCGATCGCTTCGGGACCATAACCGAGCGTTGCAAGGATCTGGTCCGTGTGCTCGCCCAGCCGGGGCGCGCGATGCCGGATGGCGGCCCCGGTCAGTGTCATCGACAGCGGTACGCGTCCGACCGGCGCGGGGCGCGGCAGCCCGGGATAGTCCAGAGGCTCCAATAGCTTCATCGCCTGCACCTGCGGATGGTCCAACGCGCCTTGTGCATTGAGGACCGGACCGCAGGGGATCTTCGCCGCGCCAAGAATTCCCACAGCATCGTCCGTGTTGCGTTCCTCGCACCAACGCCGCATTCGCTCGTCGATCGGCGCGCAATTCTCGCCGCGAGAAAGATCGTCGCCGAAGCGCGGATCGGCCAGCCATTCGGGCTCTCCCATGAGCTTGGCCCAGCGCTCGTACAGGGGTTGGCCGACGACCTGGCAAAGAAGCCATCCGTCGCGCGTGCGATAGATATTCACCGGCGCGGCGGCCTGGCCGCGGTTTCCGGTGGGCTTGCGGTTCCTGTCGATCACCGCCTGCTCGATGAGAAATGAGTTCATGAAGGTGAGCGCGGTTTCCAGCAGCGAGCCCCTCACGTGCTGGCCCCGGCCGCTCCTCGAGCGTTCCATCAGGGCGGCCATGGTTCCAAACGCACAGTGCAGCGCGGTACCGAAATCGACCCAGTTCACCTGGGCGCGGTAGGGCTGGTCCGGTTCGCCGGTCATGAAGACCGCTCCAGACATCGCCTGCCCGACACCGTCAAATCCCACGTTGCGCGCCATCGGCCCGCGGGAGCCGAACGCCGAACTCGTGGTGACGACAAGGTCCGGCTTGAGCGCGCGCAGGGTTGGATAGTCCAGTCCCATTGCAACGAGGCTTTGATCGGGCAGGTTGGCAATCACCACATCTGCCGTGCGCACAAGCCTGCGAATGACCTCCCGTCCTTCGTCGGTCATGGGATCGACCGTGAGCGATAGCTTGTTGCGATTCATCTGCAGGAAAAGACTGCCCTCGCCCCCCGCGGCTATCGGACCGACAAAGCGGTCCTCGCTGCCTTCACGCTTCTCGATGCGGATGACTTCTGCGCCGTACTCGGCGAGAAGCGCCGCGCAATAGGGACCTGCGATGTAGCGGCCGAAGTCGAGCACGCGTACCCCGTGCAGCAGCGCACTCATCGCGAACGGCCGGTTACTCGGCTTGTCCGCGCAGCTCGGCCATCTTGCGTTGGGCGAGCTCGACGTATACGCCACGCGGGAACTGCTCGATATACAGCTCGAGTTCCTCGGGATCGTCCGTGTCCTTGACCTCGCGCCAGAATTCCAGCTCGGCCTCCGTTCCATTTTGCTCGGCGCGCGCTGCGGGTGCAGGCGCCTGCGCCGGTAATGGCTGCGTGAGAACTTCGTTGGGGTCCTCCGGCGGCTTGCCCTCGAGGATGCGCTGCAGGGAATCGGCGAAGCTGCGCGCGCTCTGGTAGCGCGCATCGGGTTTCTTGGCCAGGGCCCGGGCGACTACGCGATCGATTTCCGGCGGCACCTGCACGAGCTTGGACGGCCGGACGGGGTCGTCCTGGATGATCTTCTTGGCCAGCGCCCATTGCGTGCCCTCGAAGGGTTTCTGGCCGGTGAGGAACTGGTAAAAGATGATTCCCGCCGAGAAGATGTCCGTGCGCCGATCGATGGGCTCGCCCTGGACCTGCTCGGGCGACATGTAGGCCGGCGTGCCGACCACGGCCCCCGTCTGTGTTGCTTCGCCAGGCGCGCCATCCGGATCGACGACCCGTGCCACGCCGAAATCGGTGAGCTTCGCGTGCCCTTCGGCATCGATCATCAGGTTGGCAGGCTTGATGTCGCGATGGATGATTCCCGCTTCGTGCGCGAAATCGAGCGCGTCGAGCAGCTCGGTCATGAGCCTGAAGGTAGTCTTGATGTCGAACCGCTGGTTGGCGTCGAAATAATCCTTGAGTTCCTTGCCCTGGATGTACTCCATCACGATGTACGCGACGTCGCCTTCGGTGCCGAAATCGTAAACCTGCACGATGTTGCGGTGGTTGAGCCGCGCCACCGCGCGCACTTCGCGCTCGAAGCGCTTGGTGTACATGCGCGCCATTTCCTCGTCGAGCTGCTTGACCAGGATGGTCTTGATCGCCACGCGCCGGTTCAACCCCGGGTCCCGGCCGTCGTAGACCAGCCCCATCGCCCCTTTGCCGAGGACGCCCTGGATCTGATACCGGCCCAACGATTTGAGTTCTTCCATTTGTCTTAAAGTCCGATTACGCCTGATTTTACTGATACCACATGGAGGAACTGGTGGCCAGGAACGGGATCGCATACTGCCTGAAAACGCGCGCCTTCACTGGTCGAGGACTTGGGGATTCGCGGTTTTGGATTCGCTTAGAAGTATCTACGCGAGCAAAATCCTTTCGACCTCGCTGATTTGCCGGCGCGTACGAGCTGGAGGCCTGAAACGCTCCGCCGCATGCTCACTCAACCTTCGCCGTGCCGTTGACCGGTTCCATCGATGCGATGCCGCGGTAGTTGCCTTGCCGCGCCGTCGATCGACGATTCGCGCCGGAACCCTTCGTCAGGGCACGTTGGCTTTCAGCCTCGAAGCAGCGGCCCTAAGCACGCTGAAATTGTTGCCATTGTTGCAATCGTTGGCATACACCTCTACGTAGTAGGCTCCCAAGGAAGCCCCGGCGTTGAGGGCTTGCTCAAGCGTCCCGTCGACGAAGCTCGGGTCGCACACCGAATTTGAAATCGTCGAGCAGGTCATCTGATAGCCGACGAGGCGGGTTTTGCTTCTCGCCTGAATCTCGAGATGGATCTCGAAGTCGAAATCGGCCCTTCTGTCTGTCGAGGTGGTGGCCTTCAGTCCATGATTCTCGATTCCGAAGCGCGCGCCGTAGGCTGAAAACCCGTGGTCCGTTACCCGCTTCAAATTCGACCATGTGTTGTTGGGAGGGATGATGTGATGAAGCGGCATGACGAACGGAGTCACAGGCAGGGCCGCCGCATAAAGATCAATGATGGCCATTGCGCCTACCTCCCAATCGGCAAGGTCCGAAAGACCAAAAAGCCGGGAGTTAGCAGTGAAAACCGTGCCATCGGGAATGATGGGCTCCGCCCCCTTTCCCAGGCCGGTGACGGTAACTGACGCAAGAGACTTATTGGAATCGTAACGCGCACCGAAGGCAGCCCAAAAGTTACCCCACTGCTGCAGGAAAACCGCGTTCCATGGGACCGGCATCAGGCTGACCGGGCTGCCCGGAAGCGTGAGGCTCTCGATCCCCGCCTTGGCGTAGAGCCAGTCAGGTGACCTGATGCCTGCCCTGACCGAAACGGACAAGAATTTTCCGGTGGCCGCGGCTTGCGCCAGATACGCGTCAATGACCGACCAGTCATAAACATTTTCGGATGTCTCGATTGCGCTCCAGTCGAGCCGGAGCTTCACGCCATCCGACGCAGCATTGGAGAACGCGGAGCTTGCAGAATCAGCGGTGAAGTCCTCAGCAAGATAGACGATCCCGCTCGGCAGCGTGCCCTTGTCCTGGCTGACGCGCACTGGCGTTTCGCCAGCCGGCGTCTGCGTTGTCCCGCCACCCGGCGTTTGCGTTGTCCCGCCAGCCGGCGTTTGCGTTCTCCCGCCATCGCCGGACGAGCCGCAGCCGGCTTGGCCGAGCACGAGCATGGCCGTCGCCGCAACGAACAGCGCCCGGCGCGGGCTAAAACCGAAATTGCGAAGAAACATCAAATGAGCGCGGCCAACGATTCGAGATGCGATCAGGGAAATAATCAGGCAACAATGCAAGGAAACGGCGCTCATCGTGAACCGCACAGGGAGCCTAATCGTTGAAAACTGGAAGGTACTGCGCAGCTCAGCCATCGGTGCACTGGTTCCCTATGATTGTCTGTCAATTTTACAAGTACCTGGCCAAGTCTAACGTATCTTGGCGTGCCGGGCCGCCGATCGTAATCTTGAGCGAATTCTGACTCGACGAAATGCAAGTGCTGCCTTGTACGCTATTTGCGTACTGGTTTCCTACACTTCGCGCAGCATCCTATTTAGATGTAAATCCGCGGACTATCGTTCAATCGAAAAAGAGACGGGGAATGGTTCCGGCGCCACAGCTTGCAGACAAGAGCGAGCCGGGCCAGCGAGTGGGCCGCAGGACGGTGTGGCCCGCTGTGGCGCCCCCGGCAATCGATGTGCGCTTGGACAGGTGTGCTCTCGTATAGGACACGCCAGCGAAGCGCTGGCTGCTTGAACTGCTTTGGAACCTCGCGGGTGAATTTATGGTGGCCAAGGGCGGAATCGAACCACCGACACACGGATTTTCAATCCGCTGCTCTACCGACTGAGCTACTTGGCCGTACGGACGCGGCAGAAAGCTCCCGCTCGCGTTGCGCAAGGGTGCGGATTATAAAGGAAAAAGCCGGGCCCACAAAAGAAAAGGCGCCAGCGTCAGCGCCTTAAAGGACAAGCTGCTGTCCAAGGAGGGAGACACGACCAGCGCTGCAGGACAGGATCCTGCAACGCCGAACGGTCAGGATGGAGCCTATTCGAATCGGCTTAAAGCCGCCTTACGTGAGTCTTTCAATATTCTGAC
This sequence comes from Pseudomonadota bacterium, assembly GCA_031380765.1. GTDB lineage: Bacteria > Pseudomonadota > Gammaproteobacteria > Burkholderiales > SG8-39 > SZAS-79. Next base: position 14,744 of record JANMXB010000566.1, read on the forward strand.
GTTGGCCATCCGTCCAAGGCGTGGCGCACTCCAGCCCGGCACTACATTTCGCTCTGCGAACGAAAACCAAAAGAAAAGGGGCGCATCGAGCGCCCCTTTTCACATGCACTTCGCGCCCGGTTTTTACCGGGCAACGAATCGCATTCCTCGACTACATGTCCATGCCACCCATACCGCCCATTCCACCCATGCCGCCGCCCATGCCACCCATGTCGGACATGCCGCCGCCTTTCTTGTCTTCGACAAGCTCGGCGACCATCGCATCGGTCGTCAGCATCAGGCCCGCAACGGAAGCCGCATTCTGCAGCGCGGTGCGCGCCACTTTGGTCGGATCGATCACGCCCATCTCGACCAGGTCGCCGTACTCGCCCGTCTGGGCGTTGTAGCCGTAGTTGCCCTTGCCTTCGGCAACCTTGTTCATCACCACCGAGGGCTCGGCGCCCGCGTTGGCAACGATCTGGCGCAGCGGCTCTTCCAGGGCGCGCAGCACGATCTTGATGCCGGCTTCCTGGTCGTGGTTGTCGCCCTTCAGCTTGGCCATTGCAGCGCGGGCGCGAATGAACGCCACACCGCCACCGGGCACGACGCCCTCTTCCACCGCGGCGCGGGTCGCGTGCAGCGCGTCCTCGACACGGGCCTTCTTCTCTTTCATCTCGACTTCGGTCGCGGCGCCAACCTTGATCACCGCAACACCGCCGGCCAGCTTAGCGACCCTCTCCTGCAGCTTCTCGCGGTCGTAGTCGCTGGTCGCTTCGTCGATCTGGACGCGAATCTGCTTGACGCGCGCCTCGATCGCCTTCTTCTCGCCGGCGCCGTCGATGAGCGTGGTGTTCTCCTTGCCCACTTCGACCTTCTTGGCGTGGCCGAGGTCCTTCAGCGTGGCGTTCTCCAGCTTGAGGCCGAGTTCTTCGCTGATGACCGTGCCGCCCGTGAGGATGGCCATGTCTTCCAGCATCGCCTTGCGGCGGTCGCCGAAGCCCGGGGCCTTGACGGCGCAGGTCTTGAGGATCCCGCGGATGTTGTTCACCACCAGCGTGGCAAGCGCTTCGCCTTCGAGTTCTTCTGCGATGATCAGCAGCGGACGTCCGGCCTTGGCAACCTGCTCCAGCAGCGGCAGCAGCTCGCGGATGGACGAGATTTTCTTGTCGTGCAGCAGAATGAACGGATCATCGAGAAGCGCGATCTGCTTTTCCGGATTGTTGATGAAATACGGGGACAGGTAGCCGCGGTCGAACTGCATGCCTTCGACGACGTCGAGCTCGTTGTCGAGCGACTTGCCGTCTTCGACGGTGATCACGCCTTCCTTGCCGACCTTGTCCATCGCGTCGGCAATGTTCTTGCCGATATCGAAATCGGAGTTGGCAGAGATCGAGCCGACCTGGGCGATTTCCTTGGACGTCGTGCAGGGCTTGGAAACCTTTTTCAGTTCCTCGACCACCGCGATCACGGCCTTGTCGATGCCGCGCTTGAGGTCCATCGGATTCATGCCGGAGGCAACGTACTTCATGCCTTCGCGCACGATGGCCTGTGCCAGCACCGTTGCTGTCGTCGTGCCGTCACCGGCGACATCCGACGTTTTGGACGCCACTTCCTTGACCATCTGCGCGCCCATGTTCTCGAACTTGTCCTTCAGCTCGATCTCTTTGGCAACCGACACGCCGTCTTTGGTAACAGTGGGGGCGCCGTACGAGCGCTCGAGGACTACGTTGCGGCCCTTGGGGCCGAGGGTAACTTTGACGGCGTCGGCCAGGATGTTCAGACCATGAACCATCTTGACGCGGGCGCCTTCGTGGAAGCGGACTTCTTTAGCAGCCATTTAACTTCTCCTG